>DASZJL010000064.1:0-37202 GCA_035948135.1 Acidimicrobiales bacterium
ACGAGCACCACCAGATGGGGCGTGATCGTGACCGGGACCGGCTGGGGCGCGGGCAAGGAGAACTGGATGCCCGAAAGGTCGATCCGCGTCGGCCCGCCGTCGAAGAGCTGACGCACGTTGATGTTCTCGATGAACAAGGCCGCGACGATGTCCATAACTCGCGCGGACGCTACTCAAAGTACGGTCGATAGTTATGGGGTCGCCGTCGTGGGGGAGAGAGGCCATGGTCGCCACCTCCAACCCCCTCGCCGTCGAGGCCGCCCTGTGGGCGCTCGGCCAAGGCGGTACGGCGATGGACGCCGCGCTGGCGTCCGACGCGGTCCTCGGCGTGGTGCAGCCCATGTCCACCGGGGTGGGCGGCGACGTCTTCTGCCTCGTCGATGACGGGCGGGAGCTCGCGGGCTTCAACGGTTCCGGCGCCGCGCCCCGAGCCCTGACCCTCGACACCTGTCGGGATCCCGGCTCATGGGGCGACCACAGCCCGTTGTGCATCACCGTGCCCGGCGTCGTCGACGGCTGGGCTCAGCTCTCCGAGCGTTACGGGCGGCTCGGCCTCGAGCGCACGACGATCCCTGCGCGCCAGCTGGCCACCGGCGGCTTCCCACTCGGCGCCGCCGCGGCTGCGACCTGGCGGGCCGAGGACAGGCGCATGCGAGCCGAGGCTTCCTTGCCCCGCCAGCCTGCCGCCGGTCAGCGGGTGACCAATCCCGACCTGGCGGCGACCGTGGAGGACATCGCGCAGGGCGGCCGGGACGCCCACTACGAAGGCGACTGGGCGAAGGCGGCCGTGACCGCAGCCGAGGCGGCCGGCGGGGTACTCGCGCTCGACGACCTGGCGTCGCACCGCGGCGAGTGGGTCGATCCGATCAGTACCGACTACCGGGGCCACACGGTCGTCGAGCTCCCGCCCAACGGACAGGGCGCGGCCGTCCTGGCCGCTCTCAACGAGCTCGCACCCGAGCCCCTCGGCCCCGCTCGCGATCCCGAGACAGTCGTCCGCACCATGACGGCGGTACGGCACGGCATGGAGACCGCATACGAGCATGTCGCCGACCCGCGCACGGCTGCCATCCCCGCGTTCTGGGAGGCGCGCGACACCGTGTACACCGCCGTCGTGGCCGACGGGATGTGCGTCAGCCTGATCTCGTCGGTGTTCTTCGCCTTCGGCTCGGGGATCTGGGCCGGCGGAACGTTCCTCCAGAACCGCGGCTACGGGTTCTCGCTCGATCCGCAGCACCCCAATGCGGTGGCCGGAGGCAAGCGACCGTTCCACACGATCATCCCCGGCCTCGTGCGCCGCTCCGGCCGCACCGAGACGGTGTTCGGTGTGGTCGGAGGGCCGATGCAGCCCCAGGGCCAGGTGCAGGTGCTCACCCATCTCATCGACCACGGCCTCGACCCGCAGGCCTCCCTCGACGAGCCGCGCGCCTTCTGGTTGGGTGGCAACCTGCTCGCCACCGAGCCCGGGTTCGAGGACGACGTCAGCGACGCCCTGCGCGAGGCCGGCTTCGACGTCGTCGCCGACCCTGTCGGCTCCCACTGGTTCGGCGTCGGTCAGGTCGTCCGTATCCACGACGACGGTTGGCTCGAAGGGGGCTCCGACCCCCGCCACGACGGCGTCGCCGTCGGCAGGTTCGACACGTAAGGAGAACTGATGTCGTACAAGGTCATCCAGTGGGCGACGGGGAATGTGGGGCAGCTGGCCCTGCGGGGGATCATCGAGCACCCCGACCTCGAGCTCGTCGGTCTGCTCGTACACAGCCCCGCCAAAGTGGGCAGCGACGCGGGTGAACTGGCCGGCCTCGGCGCGGTCGGGGTGAAGGCGACCAATGACGTCGACGAGATCATTGGCCTCGACGCCGACGTCGTGTCCTATATGGCGACCGGCGACCTGCGGCCCTGGGAAGCAGTCGAGGACATGGCGCGCATTCTCGAGTCGGGCAAGAACGTGGTGTCGACATCAGTGGTGCCGCTGATCTATCCGCCCGCTGCTGACTCCAAGTCAGTGGAGCGTCTTGAGGAAGCGTGTCGCAAGGGCAATGCGTCGTGCTTCACCTCAGGCATCGACCCGGGCTTCGCCAACGATTTGCTTCCCTTGGTCCTCTCCGGGTTCATGCAGCGAATCGATTCAGTCCGGGTCATGGAGATCCTCAACTACAACACCTATATGCAGCCCGAGGTCATCTTCGAGACCATGGGCTTCGGTCAGCCGATGGACAGCACACCGCTTCTGTTGCTGCCCGGCATCCTCACGTCGGCGTGGGGCCCGGTCGTGCACGTCATCGCCGCCGGGCTCGGCGTCGAGCTCGATGACATCCGCGAGACCTATGACCGCGTGCCCGCCGACGAGACCTACGAGACGCCCGTCGGCACCATCGAGCAGGGGACGGTCGCGGGCTTGCGGTTCGAGGTGCAGGGCATCGTTGGCGGCGAGCCCCGCATCGTCGTGGAGCACGTCACGCGCATGCATGACGACGTCGCACCCGAATGGCCGCAGCCTCTTGGGAAGGGTGGCTATCGGGTGATCACCAATGGCAGCCCCAACCTGCAGATCGACTTCCAGATGGAGGGCGAGAGCGGCGACCACAACGAGGCCGGCCTACTCACCACCGCGATGCGCGTCCTCAACGCCATCCCCGCCGTCTGCGCCGCCCCGCCCGGCCTCCTCTCGGTGCTCGATATGCCGTTGGTAACTGGCCGAGGCCTGCTCGCGACCTAGCCGCGTTGCCCCTGCCCGCCGGCGTCGGGCTCTGCCGTGCGGGCCTCCGACCTCGGGGCGCGCCCGCGCGGGTCATCACCACTTCAGTGACATCGGGTCCTGGGTGCGCCCCAGAGCTATGTCGGCCCGCCCGGACGCCCGCCGCCGGCTACAAACGCACCGTTAGCGCGGTTCTCTTTGCGCCAGACGAAGCGCAGGCCTGACCACACGTCGTTCACCGCGCAGACCTTGTTGTCGACGACGCCGAGGGGGAGACCGATGTCGCGGAGGCGGTTCTCGTCGAGGTCGGTCTGCACACCTGACGACCGCTTGGGCCAGGCCACCCACAGGCCGCCGTCGGGCCAGATAGATCGGGCCAGACGTTCGAACCGGCGCTCGAGGTCACGCGCCTGGGTGGTGAACAGCAGCACGACTTGGGGCTTGCCGCCCGCCCGCCGCCGGAGCCGGACGCCGTCGGGCAGACCCTCCAGCTCGTCCTCGAAGCCCTCGGGCGCGCCGACGAGTACCACCGTGTCGCCGCTGCGGATGCCGAGCTTCTTGGCGAGCGGCGTGCCCGAGTACCCCGCGGCCACGCGTGCTCAGGTCTGGAGGAGGAGGTTGTACGGGAACGACGGTCTGTTGGGAAGCACGAGCGGTACCCCGTCGACCATGACAGTGGCGTGCCCCAGGTTGCCGAGGCGCACCCACAGTGCGCGCGACGCGGCGAACGGCCGGTTCTCACCGGGCTGCAGCGTCCCCTCGAACAGCACCTGCCCACCTGGTCCCGACCGGACCTGCACCCAGCACGGCGCGTCGGTCGCCTGCATCAACACCGCGAACTGATCTCGGCCCGTGGCATAGGTCGCGACAGAACCGTTGTCGCTCACCGGCGTGGTGGAGTTCGTCGACGGTGGCGGTGGCGGGGTCGTGGGCGTGGGGGTCGGTTGCGGCGCGGCCGTGCCGTTGGGGAGGGAGTTCCCGATGGCCTGTGCGTGTTGGGTCGGCTTCTTCACGGGCCGGCGGCGCTGGAGGTCCCAGATGCCGACGGCGAGCACGATCAGCAGCAGAGCGACGGCGACGCGCTCGAGGGTGGGCGCCATGCGCTTGAGGCGTCCCGGCTTCGGGACCCACGGCGACGTCGGCTGGCGAAGGGGTGCGAGCGTTGAGGGCCGGCGTCCATTGGCGGTGCGGGCGCGCTGGCGGGTCGCCGGGCCGGCGGGCGGCCGTCTGGCCGGTGGGGCGGGTACTCGTCCACGGGCGCGGTACGCGGTGGCGTGGCCTCCGCCGCCCGAAGCTGCTACCTGGGCCTCCTCCATGCATCGCCACAGCTCGAGGGCCAGGCTGTCCCCGTCGAGCCGGACCGCTTCGGCATAGGAGCGGATGTAACCCCGGGCGTATACCGGGCTCGGCAGCCCCGCCAGCTCACCCTCCTCGAGGGCGGCGAGGCAACTGAGCGGGATGGCCGTGACCGAGTGGACGTCGCGCAGCGAGAGCCCGAGGTGCTGGCGCGCACGCCGCAACTGCCGACCGAGCTCTTCCGGTCCCACCGCCACCAGCATGACGCATCGGGGCGGTTTGTGAACTTCGGTTGCCCTCATCCCCCGAGGGGTGCCCACTACATTCGTCGGGTGCCGCCCACGGACCGCCGCGTGCAGGTGCCACCGAACTGCGATCTCACCCTCGGGATGGTCTGCCTGGACAAGAGCGAGCCGGGGCGCACGGTCTGGCGCATGGTGGCCGACGACCGGTTCGCCAACCCCACCGGGCTCGTCCAGGGCGGCTTCCTGGCCGCCTTCGCCGACTCGTCGATGGGTGCCAGCGCCCTGACCTACGCCCGCGAGCGGAAGGTCTTCGCCGCCAACGCCGAGATCAAGGTGTCGTTCCTCAAGCCCGTGCCCGCCGGTGCCACGCTCACCTGCACCGCCTACGTGATCTCCGGCGGCAACCGAGCCGTCTTCGCCGAGGCCGAGGTCGTCGACGAGGACGGCCGCCTCGTGCTCAAGGCGTCGTCGACGTACCTCCTTCGATCACGTGACGCGTGATGGAGGCGCGCTTCGAAGACGTCGAGCACCGGCTGCACCTGCCCGAGCTCAAGCTGCAGACCCTGCTGATGCTCGCGGTGCTGGCGCTGGCCATCCACATCCTGCTTCCCCAGGTCGGCGAGTTCCGCCACAGCATCAGGGCGATCAAGCGCGCTGACTGGGCCTGGATGGTGCCGGCCCTCATCACGACCGCGGCCACCTTCCTGTTCGCGACCGTGGCGCTGCGGGCGGCCAGCGGGCGCCCGCTCCCGTTCTGGCGCACGACCGAGGCGCAACTGGCTTCTTCGTTCGCCAACCGCCTTGCGCCCGGCAGCGTCGGGGGCCTTGGCGTCAACGAGCGGTTCTTGTGCAGAGCCGGCGGGCTGGGCAACGCCGAAGCCGGCGCCGCGCTGGCCCTCAACGGATTGGCAGGCGTGCTCATCCACATGAGTGCGCTCGTCCTCGTCGGCATCGCCGCGTCCAACGACGGCGGCCACGCCCACATCCCCCACCCGCGCAACTGGCAGGTGGCGACCGTGTTCGCGCTCGTCCTTGCGATCGCCGGGATCATCTGGCGGGTCCCTCGCCTACAGACCCACATCCTCCCGGCCCTGAAGCGAGCGTGGGGAGAGCTCGCGCAGGTGCTCCGCCGTCCCAAGCAGGCGCTGCTGCTCTTCGGTGGTGCCCTCGGGGTCACGAGCGCGTACACGGCCACGTTCGGCCTGTGCCTCATCGCCTTTCACGTCCGCATCTCGCCGGCGCAGGCGGCTGTTGTCTATTTGGGCGGGGCCGTCGTGTCGGCCGCGGCGCCCACGCCGGGCGGGCTCGGAGCCATGGAGGCGGCGCTGGTGGCCGGACTCACCCACATCGGCGTCGCGGACGGAAAAGCGGTCGCGTCCGTCCTGACCTTCCGGCTCCTGACGTACTGGCTTCCGATCCTGCCCGGTTACCTGTCGTTGCACAACCTTCGCCGCGAACAGCTCCTCTGAGGGTCGCATGACAGGGCGGATGTTGGCTGTCGCGCTCGGGGTACTCGCCGCGGCCGCGGCTGTTGTCGCGGGCTGGCCTTCGCCTCGCCACGGTGCGGGTGACCGCGTCGTCGTCTCGGCGCCCGTACTCGATGTCGCCCGCATCCCTCGCTTCGTCTCGAACACGGTTGCCAACGTCCGGCTCGGGCAGCGCCTTGACGCCGTGCTCAGCGGACGCGCCCAAAGCTGTCTGAGCGTCGATGACGGGCGCGGGATGAGCGTCTACAGCCAGCGCGCCGACCTGCCGCTCATACCGGCTTCCAACCTGAAGCTCCTCACCGCGACCGCCGCGCTCGATCGCATCCCCGCGATCGATCGCTTTCACACCGAGGTCCGCGCCACGCGACCACCGGTCAACGGGGTGATCGCGGGTGACCTATGGCTCGTCGGCGCGGGCGACCCCCTGCTGGGCACGGCCGACTTCGCGGCCCAGGCGGGCTACCAGCACCAGCCGCGGCCAAGCACGCCACTCGAAGACCTTGCGGCCAAGCTGGCTGCGGCGGGGGTGCGCCATATCCAGGGCCGCCTCCTCGGTGACGAGTCGCGGTATGACACTCGGCGCGTGGTGCCGACATGGAGTCCGAGCTACCTCACCGATGGCGAGGTCGGCCCCATGAGCGCGTTGACGGTCAACGACAACGAGGCGCAGTGGACGCCGAAGGAGGTGCCGGCCCCGTCGCCCGCATCGAACGCTTCGGCTGTCCTTGCCCGTCTGCTGCAGCAGCGCGGCGTCCAGGTCGGCGGCACCGGTGAGGGCACGGCCCCGCCGAACGCTGCTTCGGTGGTGGCGAGCGTCGACTCGGCGCCCATCGCGGACGTCGTCGGGGTCATGCTGACGCAGAGTGACAACCTGGCGGCCGAGTTGTTGACCAAGGAGCTCGGGCGCCGTTTCGGGGGGGCGGGGACCACGGCCGCAGGGCTGGGCGTGATCCGGGCCGACCTGCCGAACCTCGGCATGCCGACCGACGGCGTGTCGATGGTCGACGGGTCGGGACTCGACCGCAGCGACCGGGCGACGTGCCAAGTGCTGTTGCGAGCCGTCGAGCGGGGCGGGCCGGCGGGCGCGATCGCCAAGGGCCTGCCGGTGGCCGGCAAGACCGGGACGCTGTTCCACCGCTACGGGGGCACCCCGCTGGCCGGCCGCCTGTCGGCCAAGACGGGCACGCTTAACGGGGCGGCTGCGTTCACCGGCTGGTTGGCGACCGACAAGTCCGGCCAGCTCGCGTTCTCGTACCTCGTCAACGGCATCGCCAGTGAGGCCGAGGGCCACGCCCTCGAGGACCGCGTGGCCGCCGCCCTCAACACCTATCCGGAGTCGCCGCCGTGGACGGCCCTTACCGGCAACACCCAATGAGCGAGCTCCTCCCGATGTTCCCCTTGCAGACCGTGCTGTTCCCCGGGGTCGCCATGCCCCTGCACGTGTTCGAACCGCGCTACCGGGCCCTCACCCGCCACTGTCTCGACGGCGACGGTCGCTTCGGCGTGGTGCTCATCGAGCGGGGGAGCGAAGTCGGCGGCGGTGACGTGCGTGTATCGGTCGGGACCTGCGCCCGGATCATCGAAACAGCCGAGCTCCCCGACGGCCGGTGGCTGCTGATGGTGCTGGGTGTCGAGCGCGTGGGTGTCCGTCGGTGGCTTGCCGACGATCCATATCCGCAGGCGGAGGTGGAGGTCTTGGTCGATGCCCCCGCCGGCGACGAGGTCGGCGGTCAACTCGCCATTGTCGAGCGACTGCTGCGCCGAGCCCTCGCCTTGAAGGCCGAGCTGGGCGAGCCGGCCGCGGCGGCCACGTTCGAGCTGGACTCCGATCCGTGGCTGGCGTCCTATCAGGCGGCCGCCCTGGCGCCGCTCGCGACCCTGGACTGCCAGCGCCTGCTCGAGCAGGATGGCCCCGAGGAGCGCCTCGCCCTCCTCGCCTCCGCCCTCACCGACGAGGTCGATGTGCTTGCGCAGCGCGCCTCATGGGGATAGGAAACCGGGATGGCCGACCGTAACGGCGACAAGTCGCTCCCTACGCAGATCAGCGAGCTGTGGCGCCTCGTGCTCGCCTATTTCCGCCAGGAGACCCTCGAGCCCGTCCGCAATCTCGGTCGCTTCGTCGGGTTCGGCGTGGCGGGCTCGCTGCTGCTCGGCATGGGTGTCGGCCTGCTGATGCTCTCCGCCCTCCGGTTCTTCCAGACCGAGACCGGCAGCACCTTCCAAGGTCACCTGTCCTGGGTTCCCTACGTCATCATGCTCGTCGTGGCACTGGTCCTGGCCGGGGCGGCGATGGCAGGGTGGAGCATGTCCCGCCCGAGCGGCAAGGAGGATGCATGACCGCGACCGCGACACGCAACGGAGAGATCAGCCGCGCTGACATCGAGTCCAAGCTGCGCCAGATCCGGGGTGAGGTCGACGAGGTCGGAGAGTCGGCCCGCAGCATCGGGATGATCGTGGGCGCGGTCGCCGTCGTCGCGGTTGTCGGCGCCGTCTACCTCTTCGGCCGTCGCCGCGGCCGCAAGGAGAAGACCGTCGTCGAGATCCGGCGCATCTGATGCTCCGCTACCTGCGGCAGCGGTCGCTGGCCGCGGGGTTCCTCGGCGAGTCGAAGTGGTGGTTCCGAGTCGGCGTGGTGGTGTGGTCGTACACCTTCCTCAAGCGCCTGGCGTCCAGGGGTGACAAAACCGTCTATGCGGCCGAGCTCGAGCCCGGCCAGACCCTCGTGATCTCTGACCTGCGGCCGCTGGAAGCGAAGGGACCCGGGAAGTCCGTCAGACTGGACACGTGAAAGTGGTTCTCCGCAACCCGCGGAGAGAGATCGATATGCACGGGCCCATGCGCGTCCACGCCCTCCTCGAGCGCCTCGAGATCAACCGCGAGTCGGTGCTCGTGATCCGGGGTGACACCCTCGTGACCGGCGACGTCCAGCTGAGCGACGACGACCAGGTCGAGATCCGCCCTGTCGTCTCCGGGGGCTGCGCGTGAAGTGTCGCCGGTGCAAGGCCCCGGCGGTCATCGACGTCCGCCGCCACAACGCCGGCTTCTGCCGCGACTGCTTCCTTCACCACTGCCGCGAGCAGGTGCGCAAGACGATCGAGGACTTCGAGATGCTGGCACCGGGCGACCGCGTGCTGGTGGCCGTCTCGGGTGGCAAGGACTCGCTGGCGCTGTGGGACATCCTGCGCGACCTCGACTACGACGTCGACGGCCTCTACCTGGGGCTCGGCATCGACGGGTACAGCGACGAATCCGGCGTCTACGCCCGTGCCTACGCGGACAAGGTCGGGGCCCAGCTCGTGGAGATCGACCTCCCGACCGACGTCGGTTTCGACATCCCCACGGGGTCGCGTATCGCTCGCCGGGTCCCGTGCTCGGCGTGTGGACTCTCCAAGCGTCACCTCTTCAACCAGGCGGCGGTGGACGGCGGCTACGACGTGGTCGCCACTGGCCACAACCTCGACGACGAGGCCGCCGTGCTCTTCGGGAACGTCCTGCGCTGGTCAACCGAGTATCTGGGTCGCCAGCTACCTGTGCTCCCCGAGGGCAATGGCTTCGCCCGCAAGGTCAAGCCCCTGGTGCGGCTCGGTGAACGGGAGACAGCCGCCTACTGCGTGCTGGCCGGCATCGACTACCAGGTCGAGGAGTGCCCGATGGCGGCGGGCAATCGCCACCTCGGCTACAAGAGCGCGCTCAACGCCATCGAGGAGCAGTCGCCGGGCTCCAAGCACGCCTTCTACTTCGGATTCCTCGAGAAGGCCTCGCCGTTGTTCACCCCCGAGGCGGCGGCCGAGCAAGAACAGCTGCAGCAGTGCGCGCGCTGCGGCACGCCAACCACCGGTGAGGTCTGCGCCTTTTGCCGGCTGGTCGAACGGGCCACCCGGTAGTCGTGTCCGGTCCGCGGCCGTTCGCCGCCGGTGAACGCGCCCTGCTCGTCGACTCCAAGGCCAGGCGGTATCTCATCACCCTGGCCGAGGGCGGCCAGTTCCACAGTCACGCGGGGATCACGGCCCACGACGACATCCTCGGCCAGCACGAGGGCGTCACCGTGCGGTCCACCGCCGGCGCCCGCTACACCGCGGTGCGTCCGACGCTCGCCGACTTCGTGCTCAAGATGCCGCGCGGTGCCCAGGTCATCTACCCCAAGGATCTCGGCCCCCTGCTCATGCTCGCCGACGTCTTCCCGGGCGCGCGCGTGTTCGAGTCCGGCGTGGGCTCGGGGGCGGTGTCGATGACGCTGCTGCGGGCGGGCGCCGACGTCGTCGGCTACGAGCTCCGGGCCGACTTCGCGGCGCGGGCGCGCCGCAACGTCGAGTCGTTCCTCGGGCCCGACCTCCCGTACCGAATCGAGGAGCGCAGTGCCTACGAGGGCATCGACGAGACCGACCTCGACCGGTGTGTGCTCGACCTGCCCGAGCCGTGGCGCGTGGTGAAGCACGCCGAGGCCGCCATGCGGCCCGGCGGCATCCTCGTGGCGTACGTCCCGACGGTGGGCCAGATCGCCCAGCTGCGTGAGGAGCTCGCAGGCAGCGCCTTCGCCATGGCCCAAACCGTCGAGGTGCTGCAGCGCACCTGGCACGTCGAGGGCCAGTCGGTGCGCCCCGATCACCGGATGGTCGGCCACACCGGCTTCTTGACATCGGCTCGCCTCCTCGGTTCGTAGGCGCGCCGGTGGACCTTCTCGATCTGCTGATCGTCGTCTTCGCCGTCTCGGCGATCATCGGTGGGTATCGCCTCGGGTTCATCGCCCGGGCCGCGTCGTGGATCGGCCTCGTGCTGGGGTTGGCCATCGCCGCCCACTTCCTGCCCAACGTGGTCGACGCGCTGCGCGGGTCACCCCCGGGCAACAAGCTGCTGATCGTTGCCGCCACCCTCATCGGCGCGGGGTTCATCGGCCAAGCGCTGGGACTGCTCCTGGGGGCCAGCTTCCACGCCAAGCTGCCGGTGGGACCCCTACGCCAGGTCGATCGGGTGGTCGGCGCCGTCGCCGGTGTCGTCGGTGTGACCCTGGCGGTGTGGCTTCTGCTCCCCGCCATGTCCGACGTCCAGGGATGGTCCTCTCAGCAGGCCCGCAACTCGGCCATCGCTCGCGGCATCGACCAGGTCTTCCCGCAACCCCCCGACACCCTGCAGGCGCTGCGCCGTCTGGTCGGGTCCAACGACTTCCCGCGGGTGTTCGACGCCCTCCGGCCGTCGGAGAACACGGGCGCTCCGCCGGGCGCAGTCCCCATCCCCGCCGCCGTGCAGCAGCGGGTCGCGGCCTCGACCGTCAAGGTGGAAGGCATCGCCTGCAGCCGGGTGCAGGACGGCAGCGGGTTCTCGGCCGCACCCGACCTCGTCGTCACCAACGCACACGTCGTCGCGGGGGAGCGGTCGACGTCGGTCATCACGCTCGGCGGCAAGCGGCTCAAGGCGACCGTCGTGCAATTCGATCCCAACCGCGATCTCGCCCTTCTGCGGGTCCCCGGCCTCGGCCAGGCTCCGTTGCCCATCGCCACGGCCCGCCCCGGGAGCGAAGGCGCGGTGTTCGGGCATCCCAACGGCCAGGCCGATCTGGCGATCACCCCGGCCGCGATCCGCCAGCAGGTGACAGCCGTTGGCCGCGACCTCTACGACGCCCACGAGACCCGCCGCCAGGTATTCATCCTGGCGAGCGACCTCGCGCCCGGTGACTCGGGCGGAGGCCTCGTCAACCCGGCAGGCGCCGTCGTCGGCGTGGCGTTCGCCATCGCGCCCGACCGGCCGGGCACGTCGTACGCCCTCACCACCGACGAGCTGCGGCCCGTCCTGGCCGCCGGGGGCGCGGGCAGCGCGGTCAGCACCGGCCCCTGCCTCTCGGAGGCCTGAGGCGCACCGGCTAGCTCGGGACGCTGATCCCGGGGTACCAGGCCTGGGACTGATTGCGGCCCCGGCCCTTGGCCGCGTAGAGGGCGGCGTCGGCCTGGCTGAGGAGGGCCCGGAGGCTGGTGGCGCCACTGGCGGCCGTCGCCACACCCACGCTGATGCGCACCTCGATGGGGCCCACGTCGGTGATGACCGGCGCGTCCGCCACGGCGGCCCGTACGCGTTCGGCGACGGCGACGGCGTCGACGGTGGCACTGTCGGGGAGCAGGGCGACCAGCTCGTCGCCGCCGTATCGGCCGAGCACGTCGACGCTCCGCAGCTCCTCCTGGCACCGGCGCGCCACTTCCACGAGTGCCTCGTCGCCGGCCGCGTGCCCGCACCGGTCGTTGATGCTCTTGAAGTAGTCGACGTCGAGCATCACGGCGGTCAGCGGTGCGCCGCTTCGCGTGGCCCGCGTCCACTCCCGCTCGGCGACCTCGAAGAAGCTCCGCCGGTTGTGGAGACCGGTGAGGGAGTCGACGGTGGCCAACTCCACGAGCGCCGTCGTCAACCGCAGGTTCTCCTGCTGTGCGGTCATCTGGCGCGCCGCGACGAGCAGCGTCAGCCCGACGGCCCCGACGACCAGTCCGTTCAGCGGCGAGACCGCCTGCCGGCCCGCGACCCAGACCATGAAGCCGTAACCCACGGCGAGCGCGAGGTACGGGAGCTTGCTCACGCGCACCGGTGCGAGGTCGCTCGCATCGGGGTCAGGCGGATTGGCCGCCAGCCGCCTCTGCACGACACCGGCGAAGAGGAACGCCGCCAGCGCCAGCATCCAGAAGATGTCCGGCACACCGGGGCCGTGGTAGGAGTTCGAGAGGTTCAAGCGGGCATAGGTCACGTCGGCGACGACGAACAGGCTGGCGCCCCCGACCAAGAGGCGCAGGGCAGCGGCGCTTGCCCGTCCCGGTCTCCGCAACAGCAGCATGGCGACACCGAACACGAGCACAAGGTCGCCGACCGGGTAGGCGACCGAGAGCACCTTGTTCAGCAGGTGGGCTTCATGGCCGGCGACCGTGGGGTTGATGACGAGGTACCAGATCGCCATCGTTCCGCCGAGGACGACGGTGCCGGCGTCGAGCCAGACCTTGGTGCGGTCGAGCGCCGCCTTGGGCGCGCCCGGCATGCTGAGGAGCCCGGCCAGCAGGAGCGGATAGAAGCACAGGTACCCGGCATCCGCCCACGACGGGAACGGCTGCACGCCACGGATTGACTCGAACCAGAACCAGATGACGTCGCCGCACCACCACGAGAAGAACGCCAGACCGATGAGGATCCACGCCCGCTTCATCCTGCGGTCGAGCGCGGGGTGGACGGCGGCGCGCCATGCCATCACGGCGGCGCCGATACCGATGGGCAGGAACGCGACGTCGCTGACGACCTTGCTCGTGCGATCGCTGCCTCCGGCGACGATGACCCACGCCACGAAGGCGACCGCGTAGATAGCGGCGGCGAGCGCGACCCAGCCGTCGGCGCCCAGCGAACTGGGCCACCGCGAGGTTCCCCCAACCTCTTCGGCAGCGTGGGACGAAATGTCCCTAACGGCGTCTATGGCCAGCTCCACGTCGGTAGTGTCGGCATGCCAGCATGCCAAAGAGAGCACTCACGGGGGGTGGACATGGCCGTTGAGGACAACAGAGCAGCTGAGGTCACCCGGACCGATGAGGAATGGCGCCAGAACCTCGCGCCTGAGCAGTACGAGGTACTCCGCCGCAAGGGCACCGAGCCCCCGTTCACCGGCGAGTACGTCTACAACAAGGACAGCGGGACGTACCGCTGCGCGGGTTGCGGCGCCGACCTGTTCGGCTCCGACACGAAGTTCGACTCGGGGACCGGATGGCCCAGCTTCACCGAGCCGGCCGTAACCGAGAACGTCGCGACCCACGACGACACCAGCCTGGGCATGGTTCGCACCGAGGTTGTCTGCCGGCGGTGCGGCGGCCACCTGGGCCACGTGTTCCCCGACGGTCCTGCCCCGACCGGCCTCCGCTACTGCATCAACAGCTGCTCGTTGGAGTTCAGCCCCGAGGCTTGAAGTCCGAGCGGCTTATTCGACCTCGATGAAGATGCATTCCCCGGGGCACTCTTCGGCGGACTCGATGACCGCCTCCTCGAGGTTGCCCGGCACATTGGCCAGACCCTCGACACCACCCGGGTCGCTGAACACCTTGCCGCCGTCCTTGACGTAGGCCAGGCCGTCGTCGAGGAGGGTGAAGACGTCCGGACAGATCTCCTCACACAGGCCGTCGCCCGTGCACAGGTCCTGGTCGATCCACACCTTCATGGCCATGCGGCTGCGTCCCCTCCTGGCATTCGCGAGCGGACCGGCACCGTACCGATCACTCGTCGTACCTGTCAATTTACCCGGTTCTGACGAGAAAAACTCGCCGTCCGGGGTAGAACCCCTCACCCGGTTGCGAATGTCATTGGTGTACGTTGCCAATTGACCTGGGAGGAGGTGGTCGTGGCCGGCAACACGGAGTATGAACGCCGCTTGGCCGCCTACGAGCAGGAAGTCTCCGGGCTCCTCGAGCAGGTGAAGACGCTCGAGGAGGAGGTCGTCCAGCTCAGGCGCAAGCTGCAAGACGCACCCAAGCGCGTCCGCACGCTCGAAGAGCGGCTGCTCGAGACCAAGGGCCAGCTGGCCCAGGCCGTGTCGCAGAACGAGAAGCTCTCCTACACGCTGCGGGAGGCGCGCGAGCAGATCTCCGACCTGCGCGAGGAGGTCGAGAAGCTCACGCAGCCACCGTCGGCCTACGGCACCTTCCTCGCTTCCAACGACGACGGCACCGTCGACGTGTTCTCCGGCGGCCGCAAGATGCGCGTCGCCCTCCACCCCGAGATCGAGCTCGAGGAGTTGACGCGCGGCCAGGAGGTCGTGCTCAACGACTCCCTCAACGTCGTGCTGGCGCGAAGCGCCGAGCTCTCCGGTGAGGTCGTCACCCTCAAGGAGCTCCTCGACGAGCACCGGGCGATGATCGTCGGCCGGGCCGACGAGGAGCGGGTCGTCGAGCTGGCCGAGCAGCTTGTCGGGGAGAAGCTCCGGGCCGGCGACACGATCCTCATGGACTCCCGCACCGGGCTGTTGCTCGAAAAGCTGCCTCGCCCGGAGGTGGAGGAGCTCGTGCTCGAAGAGGTCCCCGATATCTCCTACGAGGACATCGGTGGGCTCGACAACCAGATCGAGCAGATCACCGACGCCGTCGAGCTGCCGTGGCTGCACCGCGATCTGTTCGTCGAGCACCAACTGCCGGCGCCCAAGGGTGTGCTGCTGTACGGCCCGCCCGGCTGCGGCAAGACGCTCATCGCCAAGGCGGTCGCCAACTCCCTGGCCAAGAAGGTCAGCGAGGTCACCGGCGACAAGAACGCCCGCAGCTACTTCCTCAACATCAAGGGCCCCGAGCTCCTGAACAAGTACGTCGGCGAGACCGAGCGCCAGATCCGCTTGGTGTTCCAGCGGGCCCGGGAGAAGTCCGAAGAGGGATGGCCCGTCATCGTCTTCTTCGACGAGATGGACTCGCTGTTCCGCACCCGCGGCAGCGGCATCTCCTCTGACATCGAGTCCACGATCGTGCCTCAGCTGCTGGCCGAGATCGACGGTGTCGAGACGTTGAAGAACGTCATCGTGGTGGGCGCGTCCAACCGCGAAGATCTCATCGACCCCGCCATCCTCCGCCCCGGCCGCCTCGACGTGAAGATCAAGATCGAGCGCCCCGACCAGGCCGCGGCCCGCCAGATCTTCAGTCGCTACCTGAAGGAAGACCTTCCCTTCGACGAGGAGGAGGTCAAGCGGCTCGGCGGTGGCGACCGGCGCAAGGCCATCGACGTCATGATCGACCGCACGGTCGCCGAGATGTACCGCGACGATGAGGAGAACCGCTTCCTCGAGGTCACGTACCAGAACGGCGACAAGGAGATCCTGTACTTCAAGGACTTCTCATCGGGCGCCATGGTCGAGAACATCGTGCGCCGGGCCAAGAAGCTCGCCATCAAGCGGGCCATCGCCAACGAGGGCAAGGGCATTCGCACCGAAGATCTCCTGGCTTCCATCAAGCAGGAGTACAAGGAGCACGAAGACCTGCCGAACACCACCAACCCCGACGACTGGGCGAAGATCTCGGGCAAGAAGGGCGAGCGCATCGTCTATGTCCGCACCCTGCTCTCCGAGGGCAAGGAAGCCACCGGCGGTCGGGCCATCGAACGGGTGGGCACCGGGCAGTACTTGTAGGGGGCTGTTCCCCTACGGGTCTGCGAGGGGTAGCGTCGCCTCGCCATGGCGATTCGCAAGGTCTGCGGCATCGAGACGGAGTACGGCATCGTCCTGCGCGGCGTGGGGGAGTCCAACCCCGTCACCGCGTCGTCGTTGTTGATCAACGCGTACGTCTCCCAGCAGCAGCGCAAGGTGGAGTGGGACTTCGAGGACGAATCGCCTGGGCGTGACGCGCGCGGGTTCGCCCGTGAGGGCGCGATGGCCCCCGAGGTCGAGACCCACTTGGTGAACGCGGTGTTGACGAATGGCGCTCGGTACTACGTCGACCACGCCCACCCAGAGTTCTCCACGCCTGAGTGCGCCGACGCGCGCGAGTGCGTCAGGTTCGACAAGGCCGGTGAGCGCATCCTGGCCCGCTCGATGCAGGCCGCCCTGCAGGTGTTGCCGCCCGGCCAGGACATCGTCGTCTACAAGAACAACTCCGACCGCAAGGGCAACAGCTACGGCACCCATGAGAACTACCTCATGGACCGGGCCGTGCCGTTCGGCCGCATCGTGCAGCACGTGATGCCGCACTTCGTGTCCCGCCAGATCTACACGGGGGCGGGCAAGGTCGGGTCAGAGGTGCTCTCGGGCGAGTCGCAGATTCCCTTCCAGCTCACCCAGCGCGCCGATTTCTTCGAGGAGGAGGTGGGGCTGGAGACAACGCTGAAGCGGCCGATCGTGAACACGAGGGACGAGCCCCACGCCGACGCCCAGAAGTACCGCCGGCTGCACGTGATCGTGGGCGACGCCAACCTGTGCGAGGTGGCCACCCTGCTGAAGGTCGGCGTCACCGCGATCGTGCTCGCGATGATCGAGGACGACTACTTCGGCGACGTCGATCTGACCCTGGCAGCACCGGTGCAGTCGATGCGCAAGGTCTCCTACGACATGTCGCTGGCGGCGCCGCTCGAGCTGGCCGACGGCCGCTCGATGACGGCGCTTGAGATGCAGTGGGAGCTCCTCGACCTGGCCAAGAAGTACGCCGAGGATCGCGGCCTGGAGGCTGTCGACGACGAGGTCGGGCGCGATGTCCTCGACCGCTGGGAGTCGACGCTGTCCTCGCTGGAGGTCGATCCGGCGTCGCTCGTGCGCCAGCTGGACTGGGTGGCCAAGTACCAGCTGATCGATGCGTACCGGAGTCGGCACTCGCTCGAGTGGGACGACCCGAAGCTGGCGGCCATGGACCTGCAGTACCACGACGTACGGCCGGCCAAGTCCCTGTTCGCCCGCTTGGACACCGAGCACGTCGTGAGTTCCGAGGCGGTGGACGCTGCCATGACCGAGCCCCCCGAAGACACCCGGGCCTACTTCCGGGGCAAGTGCCTGCAGCGCTGGGCGGGGAGCATCGCCGCCGCCAACTGGGATTCGCTCGTGTTCGACCTGGGTAGCGATCCGCTGCGCCGGGTCCCCATGATGGAACCGCTCAGAGGAACAGCGGCCCATGTCGATACGTTGTTGGAGGATTGCGCGACTCCTGCAGAGCTGCTCGCAGCATTGGAGTCGTAGAGGGTCCGAGGAAGGTAGCCATGCCAGAGCGAGAGCAGAAGAAACGCCAACCAGCTCAACGCCAACAAGAAGAAGTCGAAGAGGCCGCCCCCGCTCCGTCCAAGCAGGGTGAAAAGATCAAGGCCGAATTGGATGAATTGCTGGACGAAATCGACGAAGTGCTAGAAGAAAACGCGGAGGATTTCGTCCGCAACTACGTGCAAAAGGGTGGACAGTAGGCAATTCGGACTGTGTAGCCCGGTGAGTCGCTACACGTCTTCTCGGCTTTGAACGGGATGGGGGGTCCCGGTTGAGCTGCCTTCGTTCGGCTCAGTCGCGAACTGGTGCATCCGAGTGGTCGTGATTTTCGCCGATTGGGCGTGAATCACAGCCATTTCGATGCACGAGATCGGCCGACCTCTTGTGCATCGAAGGGAAACGACCGCGGCTGCCGTGTCGGCTGTCCACCCCCTTCAGAGCAAAGAACTGACAGGCGACCACCGTTTTGTAGCCCCGTCCTTTCCGTTGACCGGCGTCGTAACTGTGAGTGGCGGGTAGGTTTGCGGCCGATGAGCCTGCCGCTCTTTCCTACCGGTGACCCGGGGCCCAGCTTCAGTGAGCTGCTGAAGCGCGTCGGTGATGGGCCGGTCCAGGGTGGTGGGGGAGGCGGGGAGCCGCCGGCTGGCGTGACTCATGGCACAACGGTCGTTGCCATCCGGTACGCCGACGGGGTGGTCATGGCCGGCGACCGGCGGGCCACTGAGGGCTACAGCATCGCCCACCGGGCCATCGAGAAGGTCTTCCCGGCCGACCGGCACTCCGGTGTCTCCATCGCCGGCGCCGCCGGCCCGGCGATGGAGATGGTGCGGCTCTTCCAGACCGAGCTCGAGCACTACGAGAAGGTCGAGGGCAGCGTCCTGAGCCTGGAGGGCAAGGCCAACAAGCTCTCCCAGATGGTGCGCTCGAACCTGCCGGCCGCGATGCAGGGCTTCGTCGTGGTCCCGATCTTCGCCGGCTTCGACCTGCGGCGCCGCGTCGGACGCATCTTCAAGTACGACGTAACCGGGGGTCGCTACGAAGAGGCCGACTTCCATTCGACCGGGTCGGGCGGCCGTGACGCCCGCACGGCCATCAAGCTGGGCTGGAAGGACGGCATCGACAAGGCGGCCGCCATCGAGCTCGCCATCGAGGGCCTGTACGAGGCCGCTGACGAGGACACGGCCACCGGTGGTCCCGACCCCGTGCGCGGCATCTACCCGACGGTCGCCACCATCACGGCCGAGGGCTTCCAGCGAGTGGACGAGCCGGAAATAGCCGAGCGCTTCCAGGCCCTCATCCAGCGCAAGACGGCGGAGGGTCATCCGGCATGAGGTCTGCATCATGAGCATGCCGTTCTATGTGGCGCCGGAGCAGGTGATGAAGGACCGGGCGGACTACGCCCGGAAGGGCATCGCCCGGGGCCGGAGCCTCGCCGCCCTCATCTACAGCGATGGCGTCCTCATCTGCGCCGAGAACCAGTCCCGCACGCTGCACAAGGTGAGCGAGATCTACGACCACATCGCCTTCGCCGGCGTGGGCCGGTACAACGAGTTCGATTCGCTGCGCACCGCCGGGGTCCGCCTCGCCGACCTGCGCGGCTACGCGTATTCGCGCGAGGACGTCGACGCCCGCTCCCTGGCCAACGCGTATGCGCAAACCCTCGGCCAGGTCTTCACCCACGAGATGAAGCCGATGGAAGTCGAGATCCTCGTGGCCGAGATGGGCTACGAAGGTCATCCCGACCAGCTCTTCCACATCCTCTACGACGGCACCGTCGTCGACGAGGACAACTTCACCGTGCTCGGCGGAGACGCGGACACGATCGCCGAGCGCCTGAAAGAAGGCTTCACCGAAGGAATGGACCTCGGCGCCGCGCTCCGAGCTGCAGTCGCGGCCCTCGCCGGACCGGAGCGCACCCTCACCGCCAACGACCTCGAAGTTGCCCACCTGGCCCGCAGCAACGGCCGGCGCGCCTTCAAGCGGATCGTCGACGGCGAGCTCGAACAGCTACTGACTGGTTAGTCGGGCCCTTCGAGCTGAGCCCTCTCGCCGGGGTTGGCTAGGTCGAGGATCGAACGCCTGGCACCAGGCACCCGCTTCAGGATGCCGAACAACGTGTTCCGCAGTTCGGTAACCGACGCCTCGATGCTGTCGACCTGGTTCACGGTGTGGGTGATGGGCCCGAACATCTCGGCGATCTGGGTCTCGACCTGGTCGGTGACGGCGGCGATGCGCTCGGCGACGCCGGCCAGGTCCGCCCGGTCGACGCGAACGAGGGTCGTCGACAGCATGTCGGTCATCTCGCTCAGGCGACCGGTGAGCGCGGCCAGGTCGCCCACCAGCTGACGGGCCGACTTCAACGTGTCGGGCAGAGCCGCGACCTCGTTGAGCATGGCGACGGGCCAGTTCATCAGCGCCCCGACATCGAGACCGGGACGGTCGGCCATTAGATCGAGCGGGCGAACACCACGGCGGCCAGCACCAGGATTGCCACCAGGAACACCCAGAGCTCCCGAGGGGCGCCGATGCCGCCGTCGCCCTCGCCGTCGTTGTCGAAGGCCGACTCGACCTCGTCGGCGAGGAGCAGCTCCTGGGCCTCAGGAAGGTCCTCCTCGGAGACAAACACGTGGACGTCGCCCATCGGATAGATGCCGTCGACGTTGCCCCGCAGGTCGGTGACGATGCCCTCGGCCCCCAGACGGGCGGCGATCACCCTCGCGTGGAATGTCGTGCGGACGGTCGCCAGCCGAACCATGCGAGTCCGTTGCACACCACGAACGCTACCGTTTGAGGGTATGGATCGCAGGATCTTCGGACTCGAGAACGAGTACGGCGTGACCTGCACCCTCCGCGGCCAGCGCCGGCTCAGCCCCGACGAGGTTGCGAGGTACCTGTTCCGGCGTGTGGTGTCGTGGGGCAGGAGCAGCAACGTGTTCCTCGAGAACGGCGCGCGCCTCTATCTCGACGTCGGCAGCCACCCCGAGTACGCCACGCCGGAGTGCGATTCCATCGAAGACCTCGTCGTCCACGACAAGGCGGGCGAGCGCATCCTCGAGAGCCTGCTGGCCAGCGCCGAGCAACGCCTCCGCGAAGAAGGCATCCGGGGCGTCGTCTACCTGTTCAAGAACAACACCGACTCGGCCGGGAACTCCTACGGCTGCCACGAGAACTACCTGACGAGCCGGCGCGACGACTTCTCGCATTACGCCGAGATCCTCATCCCGTTCTTCGTGAGCCGTCAGGTGTACGCCGGCGCCGGCAAGGTGCTGCAGACGGCGCGGGGCGCCATGTACTGCATCAGCCAGCGGGCCGAGCACATCTGGGAGGGCGTGTCGTCAGCAACCACGCGCAGCCGTCCCATCATCAACACCCGCGATGAGCCGCACGCCGACGCCGAGCGGTTCCGCCGGCTCCACGTCATCGTGGGCGACTCCAACATGAGCGAGTACGCCACCTTCCTCAAGGTGGGCGCCACCAGCATCCTGCTGCGCATGCTCGAGGACCCTGGGGTCGTCCTCCGCGACATGAGCCTCGAGAACCCCATTCGGGCCATCAGGGAGATCAGCCACGACATCACCTGCCGGCGTCGGGTGCGCCTGGCCAACGGACGCGAAGCCAGCGCCATCGATATCCAGAGCGAGTACCTCAACCGGGCCCTGCGCTACTCGGAGACCAAGGGCCTGAGCCCCCTCGAGGAGCAGGCCCTGAAGATGTGGGAGCACTGCCTCACCAAGCTCGAGGTCGATCCGCTCGCCCTCGACCGCGAGTGCGACTGGGTGATCAAGCACAAGCTGGTTGAGGGTTACCGCGAGCGTCACAACCTCCCACTCACGCATCCGCGCGTGGCCCTGATGGACTTGCAGTATCACGACGTCAACCGCCAGCGCGGGCTCTACTACCGCATGCAGGACAAGAACATGGTCGAGCGAGTGGTCACCGACGAGGCCATCGACAAGGCCGTGATCGAGCCGCCGCAGACCACCCGTGCTCGGCTGCGCGGCGAGTTCATCCGCCGGGCCAAGGAGCGCAAGCGCGACTACACCGTCGACTGGGTGCACCTGAAGCTCAACGACCAGGCCCAGCGAACAGTCCTCTGCAAGGATCCGTTCAAGGCCCGCGACGAGCGGGTGGAGAAGCTCATCGCAAGTCTGTAGGGCTGTGCCGAGCTATCGCACCGGCACGGTCACCAAGCTCCTGTCAGAGCGAACGGGTCTGCAGCGCGTCGAGGTCGAGGGTCGACCGGCCTATGTGCTGACGCAGCTCATCGGGCCGGTCGCAGTGGGGGACCGCGTTGTCGTGAACGCGACGGCCGTCGAGCTGGGGCTCGGCACCGGCGGCTGGGACGTCGTGCACTGGAACCTCGAACGGCAAGAGTGGTCCGAGCTCGGCCCCGGCCACGAGATGAAGCTGCGCTACACGAGCCTCCAGGTTGACGCAGGAGTTGCGCCGCAGCCGGAGCGGACGGTGGAGATGGGTGCGCCAATGGTCGCCTGCTTCCTGCACAGTCAGGTCGCCGCCGTGGCAGCTGCCTTCAAGCACGTGGCACCCGAGGCGACCCTCGGCTACGTGATGACCGAGGGCGGCGCCCTCCCGCTCGCGGTGAGCGAGCTGGTTCCCGACCTGGTGCGCGTGGGATGGGTCGACGTCACCGTCACGGCCGGCCAGGCGTTCGGCGGCCAGCGTGAGGCGGTGAACGTCGCCCACGCTCTCCAGCTCACCGTGGACTGCGACGCCATCGTGGTCGGCATGGGCCCGGGGTCGTTGGGCACCGACAGCGCTTTCGGGTTCAGTGGACTCGAGGTCGCGTCCACGCTCACCCTCGGCGCGCTCGGGCGCGAGCCGATCGTGGCCCTGCGCTGGTCCGACGCCGACCCACGCGAGCGCCACCGCGGTCTCAGCCACCACAGCGTGACGGCGCTCAAGCTGACGCCGAGCGCCGTCGTCGTGCCAATACCGGCGGGTGCGCCACACCCGAAGGTCGGCGATCACGAGGTCGTCGAGGTCGACGTTCCCGACGTCGGCGCCCTGTTCAAGGACGCCGGCCTCGACGTGCGCACGATGGGCCGCACCCCGGCCGAGGACCCCGGGTTCTTCGCCTACGCGGCCGCAGCGGGCGTCGCCGCCGCCGAGCGCACGCGGTAGCGGCATCTACAAACGCCTTCGACTCGCTTTGTGGAGCTTTACCGACCCCAGAGGACAGAAATCCTCCAAAAACCGGCCGCCCGGCTAGCTGATGGTCCGTTCGTAGACTCCGCTGGCAAATGGATCGCCTCGAACGGCTGATCAACCTCACTGCTGCACTGCTCGATGCCGAGCGGCCGCTCACGGCGGACGAACTGCATCAGCGGTTGCCGGGCTACGCCGACAGCGTGCAGGCCTTCCGGCGCGCCTTCGAGCGGGACAAGGACGTCTTGCGGGAGATGGGCGTGCCGCTCGTCCTCGAGCCCGTCGATCCCATGTCGCAGCCGGGCGTCGAGGGCTACCGGATCCCCAAGGACGAGTACTACCTCCACGATCCCGGCCTCGATCCCGACGAACTGGCGGCGCTCCACCTGGCGGCGTCAGCCGTCGAACTGGAAGGGGCGGATGGCGTCGAGGCGCTCTGGAAGCTCGGGGGGTGGGTCGCCGAAGGAGGACCACCGCCGGCGATGGCCGCCCTGCCCGGGGCGGTCCACCTCAGCACCGCGTTCGCCGCCATCTCGCGGCGTCAGCCGGTGACCTTCACGTACCGGGGCGGTGAACGCCGGGTAGACCCATGGCGGCTCGCGTTTCGCAACGGCCACTGGTACCTGCTCGGCCGCGACCACGACCGCAACGCCGAGCGCAACTTCCGCCTCGATCGCGTCGAGTCTGACATCGTGCCCGACGAGGCGGCGCCGTCGTTCGAACCGCCACCTGACGCGAGTGCGCCGGCCGCGCCGTGGCAGATGGGCGACGAGGAGCCTGTGCGCGCCCGCTTACTCGTCGACGCCGACCACGCGGGCTGGGCCGTGGGCCAGGTCGGCCAGGACGCGGTGGAACGGCGCGAGGACGACGGCTCGGTCGTCCTCGGCGTCACCGTGACCAACCGCAGTGCGTTCCGCTCGTTCGTCCTCGGTTTCCTCGACCACGCCGAGGTGCTGGACCCACCGGAGCTTCGGGATGACCTGATCTCCTGGCTCGAGGAGCTGTGCGGCGCGTGACCGAGCAGCGCGGAGGGCGGAGAGGCGCGGACGAGAAGCTGCAGCGGATGCTGGCGCTGGTGCCGTGGGTGGCAGCGCGTGACGGTCCGACCCTCGCGGAGGTGTGCGAGCGCTTCGGCTGCACCGAAGCGGACCTGCTGTCCGACCTCGACCGCCTCTTCATGTGCGGCCTCTACCCCTACACGCCCGACGTCCTGATCGAGGTCGACGTCGCCGACGGTCGCGTGTGGATCCGGTACGCCGACTACTTCTCGCGCCCGCTACGCCTCACGCCTGCTGAGGGGCTGGCGCTGCTCGCGGCGGGGAAGGCCGTGCAATCGTTCCCCGGCGCCGACCAAGCGGGCCCGCTGGCGAGAGGCCTGGCCAGGCTGGCGCGCACGCTCGGCGTGGCGGGCGACGACGCCCTCGACGTGGCGCTGGCCGCCGTCCCCGAAGACGTCATGAAGACGCTGCGGACCGCGGTGGACGATCGCCGTCAGGTCGAGCTCGACTACTACTCGTTCGGACGCGACGAGGACACCCGTCGCGTCGTCGACCCCTACGCCGTCTTCTCAGCCGGCGGCCAGTGGTATCTGTCGGCTCACTGCCACGCCGTCGCGGACGACCGGCTGTTCCGCGTCGACCGGGTGCGGGCGGCTCGCCTTCTCGAGACGGCCGTGCAGCACTCCGAGGGCAGCGTGGCGAGCGCGGTGTACCGCGCCCGCGCCGACGACCCGCGGGTGACCGTCGAGCTTGCACGCGCCGCCCGCTGGGTTGCCGAGCAGTATCCGGTCGAGACCAGCAAGGAGCTGCGCGGGGGACGCCTTCGGGTCACCCTGGCGATCAGCGAGCGAGCATGGCTGGAACGGCTGCTCCTTCGTCTGGGGCCCGACGGGCGGGTGAGCAAGACATCCGATCCGGCGCTCGCCGACGCGGGCCGAGAAGCGGCGCGTCGCCTCTTGCGGCGGTACCGCTCCGGCGGTCGCTGACGGTTTCGGACACCTAGGCGATACCCTCGCCTCACCGATGGACCCGTCGCCGCCCCCCGCCGCGCCCCCCGCCGAGCTCCCTCCGAGTCCTCCGGTCCACGAGGCAGAGCCGCCCCAGCGCAGCAGCGTGCGGTCCGCCGTCGAGTGGGTCGTCATCGTCGTCGCCGCCCTGCTGGCGGCCCTCCTCATCAAGACCTTCCTGCTGCAGGCGTTCTACATCCCGTCGGACTCCATGAACCCGACGCTCGTCCAGCGCGACCGCGTGCTGGTCAACAAGCTCAGTTACCACTTCCACGACGTGCACCGGGGCGACATCGTGGTGTTCAAACGACCTCCGGGGGAGAACGATCCCCAGATCAAGGACCTCATCAAGCGGGTCATCGGACTACCGGGCGACACGATCGAGGGCCGTGACGGCCAGATCCTGATCAATGGCCGCGTGCTGCACGAGCCCTACACGGCGAAGAACTCGCCGATGAGCGACTTCTCGTCCCGCACCGTGCCCGCTGGTCACTACTTCGTGATGGGCGACAACCGCGGCAACTCCAAGGACAGCCGCGTCTTCGGACCGATCGCCAAGTCGCTGATCGTCGGCCGCGCCTTCATACGTGTGTGGCCGTTGTCCAGGATCACCCTGCTCTAGAGCGTCCGCTGCTTCACCGCGTCCATCATGCGGTCGACGTGGTTGCTGTAGACGGCGTCGATTCCCATGTCGAGGAGCTCGAGGATCATGCGTTCGTGCTGGGCGCCCCAGCCGAACGTCAGACGCCCGAACCGGTGGAACAACGTCGTCAGCCCGCCGGTCCACTCGCCGCGGGGGAGGTTCACGACCTCGATGCCGTCGTTGGCGAGGTGGGCGGCGAGGCGCTCGGGACCGTGCGGCATGCGCTTGAGCCGCGTGCTGTGCACGAGGTGGGTCTCACCGGCAACGTCGCGTAATGCCACGAGCAACTCTCGGTCGGGGTGGCACAGCCAGAGGCGGCCCGCGCCGCCGGCGGCCCGGGCCACGGCGAGGGTGGCGTCGGCGGCCGCCGCGTCCTTCAGGTCGAGCGAGAGCTCGTAGTCGGCACCACACTCGGCGTACAGCTCGGCGAGGGCGGGGATGTGGGGTGGCAGCTCGCGGCGCGCCATGGACGCGATCGGTCGATGGCGGATGCCATGCCGTATCCGGCCGTCGTGGTCGAGCACCGGAATGCCGTCGGCGGTGAGCCACACGTCGCTCTCCAGGCCGGTGGCGCCGAGGCGCAGGCCGAGGCTGAACGCCTCCAACGTGTTCGCAGGCGCGTGGGCGCTGGCGCCGCGGTGGGCGAACGCGATCGGCGGATGCAGCATGGAGGGCAGGCGGGCCACGCCCGCGGACCTTAGGGGTCTACGAGGCGGAGATGTCGATGCCGGCGTCTTCGACGACCGGCTCGTCGATCGTGACCTCCGCGGTCTCGACCTCCTGCCAACGAGGCATGGTGAATGCGAACCGGCTGCCGACGCCCAGACGGCTCTCGCACCAGATCTTGCCTCCGTGGGCCTCGACCAGGCGCCGGCAGACATAGAGGCCGATGCCGGTCCCGCCGTGGGCTCGGGTCGACGCGCCGTCGAGCTGGAAGAAGCGCTCGAACAGCCGCGGGACGTCGCCGGAGAAGATGCCGGGGCCCTTGTCGACGACGGCGACCTCGACTTCGTCGCCATGGTCCTGGATCTCCACCACGACATCCCCGTCCGAGTACTTGAGGGCGTTGTCGATCAGGTGGTGGAGGACCTGCTGGATCTTGCCGGTATCGAGGCACAGCGTCAGGTCCTTGCGGGGCCGCTTCACCTTCACACGCTCCTGGACGACGTTGTCCACGAGGGCACCGAGATCGACGTCGTCGAGGTGCAGGTTGGAGCGCCCGGACTCGACGGCCGAGACGAACAGCACGTCCTCGATGAGGCGCTGCAGGCGATCGGCGTTCGACTCGACCGCCTTCAGAGCCAGCTCGCGCACGTGGGGGTCGAGGCCCTCGCCGCGGTGCACCAGTGTTCGCAGATAGCCCTTCATGACGGTCAGGGGCGT
This sequence comes from Acidimicrobiales bacterium, assembly GCA_035948135.1. Classification (GTDB taxonomy): domain Bacteria; phylum Actinomycetota; class Acidimicrobiia; order Acidimicrobiales; family AC-14; genus CADDZP01. Next base: position 26,583 of record DASZJL010000064.1, read on the forward strand.
GCGCAGCTCGTGGCCGATGACGGCGACGAAGTCCGACTTCACCTGGTCGGTCTCGCGCTGCTTGGTGATGTCGTCGAGGACGAGGACGCGTCCGAGCACCCGGCCGCCTGAAGACATCACACGCCGAGCGGACGCCTTGTACACGCGGGGGTCGGCCTCGCCGATGACCACCTCGGTGGTTGTGCCCTGATCGTGTTCGGTCAGCAGTTCCTCGAGCACGGGATGACCGAGCTTGCCGGCGGCCGGCTGGCCGAGCTCGAAGGCGGACGCGATCGAGAACAGTTCGGCTGCCGCCCCGTTGATCAGGACGAAGCGCCCGGCGTCGTCGACGACCAGAACGGGATTGGCCATGCAGTGGACGACCGACGTGAGCTGCTCCTCCTTGTCGCCGACCCGCCTGTACAGCGCGGCCGAGCGCAGGGCGAGCGCGACGTGGGTGGCGAAGGACGTGAGCATCGCCCGCTGGGCGGCGTCGGGCGCCTCGCCGAGGAGAAGGACAAGGTGCCCGAGGCGACGGCCGTCGGCGTGCAGGGGAAGGCCGACCGCGGTTTCGACGCCGTTGGACAGCAGGGCGACCGCCGGATGGGTCGGGGGATCGATGCGGAGGCCGGGCGACGTGAGCAGGGCCTTGAACTCGGGGTGGCGACTGGCCTCGCGCAACCCCTCGCGGTCGAGACCGCGGAAGTGAGGAATGCGAATCGCAGTGCCCTCGAAGACGGCGCAGAAGCCGGCGGTAGCGCCGAAGAGGCGCTCGGCGGCGTCGAAGACACGGACCAGCACGCTGGCGCCCTCGAGATCGCTGGCCACCCCGGCGACGGCGTCGAGCACCTCGGTCACCGACGTGGCTGCGGTGGACGGTCGGCGCGCCAGGGCCAGCGACGCACAGTGGGCGAAAAGCGGGAGCTGCGCGGGATCGAGGCGGGCGGACTCACCCCCGATGGCCAGGGCGCCGACGACCCGGTCACCGACGCGCAGGCACTCGGCCACGGCGCCGCGCTTGCCGTCACGCTCGGTGCGCCGGGCCAGGCGCGAGCTGGCGATGGCGGCGTCGGCCGCGTCGACTACCACGCGAGGGACGGGGCCGGTGGACGCCACAGGGGTGCTCACGCCGTCGACGAGGCCCACCAGGAGGCCTTGGCGGCCGTGGGCGGCCTGGACGGCACCCCGCAGGGCATCCTCCATGAGGCGGACGGGGTCGGTGCCCGCGACCAAGCCCCGTAGGACTCGCTGCAGGTGCTCGGTGTGCTCCTGGCCCACGATTCCCATATCGGTCGGTGAGCGCCCGCGCCTGAGGCCGCGGGCGCGCTCAAGCCGGGGCGAGAGGGCGCCGATCAGTTGAGAGACCAGCACAGAGATCCCAAGGAGGGAATGGTCGTGACGACGATTCGGGCCAGCTGCCCGAGCTGCGGAGATGTGGACCTCACCGTGGGTGACGTCTCCGTTCGCGTGTGCGCCAACGACCAAAGCGGCTCGTACACGTTCCGGTGTCCGGAGTGCGCCTTGGCAGTTGCCAAGCACGCCGACCCCAACGTGGTCGAGCTCCTGGTCTCCTCGGGCGTGCGGATGGCTGTCTGGGAGCTTCCCGCCGAGCTGTGGGAGCCCCACACCGGCGAGGTCATCTCGCACGACGACCTCCTCGACTTCCACGACCTCCTCGCCGACGACCGGTGGTTCGACCGCCTGACGGCGCTGGTCGAGTCGGAGAGCAACTAGCTCCAGCGGCACGAGCGCCGGCGATACCGTGACGGCGTGTCGTTCGTCTGGGTCCTGCCCGCGGCCGTCGGGGTCGTCGGGGCGACAGCGCTGATCGTCGCGGCCCGGAACGCGGTGCGCAGTGCCGAGCGCCTCCGGGTGAGCCTTTCCCGCCTCACCGAGCTCCGAGCGCCGATGCGCCGCCTCGGCGAGGACGTCCAGGGCCTGACGATGACCCTCGACGAACTCCGACGCCGTTCCTAGCCTCCTAGGCCCCTAAACTTTGTGGCATGCCGACCTCACTGGGCCCGGCGGAGATCCTGGTCATCCTCGTGGTCGCCTTGATCGTGCTCGGCCCCAAGCGGTTGCCCGAAGCGGGACGCCAGATCGGCAAGTTCGTCTCCGAGGTGCGCCACTGGTCCACGGCCGTCCAGGCTGAGATCCGAGACGTGATCGACGCCGAGGGCGCGCCGACCCCGCCGCCCCCCGCGGCTGCCCCGCCCGCCGTCGTCCCGCCCCTCAATGTGCCGCCGGCTCCGCCGGCGCCGCTGCCGACCCCCCAAGACCTGGGCCCGCCGTCAACGCCGCCGCCCACTGCGCCCGCCAACCCGGCGCCCGAGGTGGCCCGCAGGTCGGCCGCGGCCGAGTGGGGCCTGTCCGAGCCCGCACCCACCCCCGCGGCCTCGCCGGCACCGCCGTCAGGCGGCGCGATCCCGGCTGAATGGGAGACGCCTCCTTCGTCCAACGGCGATCACGCCTAGGAGCGCGTCGTGGCCCTCGACACCGACGACCCGGGCCTCGAAGAGGGGGAATCTGGCGCCGGACGGATGACGCTGGTCGAGCACCTGACCGAGCTCAGGCGCCGGCTCATCATCTCGGCCATCGCCGTCGCCGTGGGCGCGTGCGTGGCCTTCGCCCTGTACAACCCCATCCTCGCGTTCCTGTCCGGGCCGTACCACTCGATCACCCACGGCCAGAAGCTGATCGTCACCGACCCACTCGAGGCCTTCGCGACCCGTCTCAAGATCGCGGCGTGGGGAGGCCTCTTCTTCGCATCACCAGTGGTGCTGTGGCAGCTGTGGCGGTTCATCACTCCGGGTCTCAACCCGAAGGAGAAGCGCTACGCGATCCCCTTCATCATCGCGTCGATCCTGCTCTTCATGATGGGCGCCGCGGTGGCGCTTTTGACGTTGAAGCCCGCCCTGCAGTTCCTGCAGAGCGTGGGCGGCCACAACCTCGCCACCTACTACCGGGCGGGCCCCTACCTCAGCCTGGTCATGCTGATGATCGTCGCCTTCGGGGTGGCGTTTGAGTTCCCGATCCTGCTCGTGTTCCTGGAGCTGGCCGGGGTTCTGCCCAGCGCCCGGCTTCGCAAGTGGCGGCGTCCCGCGATCGTGATCATCGTGACGGTGGCCGCTGTCATCACGCCCAGCCAGGACCCCTACTCGCTGTTCGCGATGGCAATCCCCATGTACATCTTCTACGAGGCGTCGATCCTCATCGGACGCATCCTGAAGAAGTGAGGCGGCGGTAGATGGACCGCCACCAGTTCGTCGAGACCTACGGCTTCGAGCTCGACGGGTTCCAGGAGCGGGCCCTCGACGCCCTCGACGCCGGGCGATCGGTGCTGGTGGCCGCCCCGACGGGCTCGGGCAAGACCCTCGTTGCCGAATACGCGGTGGCCAAGGCGCTCGACGCGGGCGCCAAGGCCTTCTACACAACGCCCCTGAAGGCGCTGTCCAACCAGAAGTTCGGCGACCTGGTGCGCCGCCACGGACCGGCCAACGTTGGGCTGCTCACCGGTGACAACTCGATCAACGGCGATGCACCCGTCGTCGTCATGACGACCGAAGTCCTCCGCAACATGATCTACGCCGGATCGCCGGCGCTCGACGGGCTTCGCTACGTCGTCCTCGACGAGGTGCACTACCTGCAGGACCAATACCGCGGGCCGGTGTGGGAGGAGGTGATCATCCACGCCCCGCCCACCGTCGACCTGGTGTGCCTGTCGGCCACGGTTTCCAACGCCGAGGAGTTCGCCGACTGGATCGAGACGGTGCGGGGCGACACGACGGCGGTCATCGAGGAGCGCCGTCCCGTCGAGCTGCAACACCTGTATCTCGTCGCCGACCGCGATTCCGACGACCTGCACCTGCTCCCCACCTTCGTGGACAACCGCCCCAACGCCGAGGCGGCCCGACTCGACGCCTCGTCGGCGCGGTCGACGCGCTACCGGGGGCGGCCCCGGAGCCGGCTTTCGACGCCCAGGCGCGTCGATGTCGTCGACCGCCTGGAGCGGGAGCGCATGCTGCCGGCCATCTACTTCATCTTCAGCCGCGCCGCATGCGACGACGCCGCTCGCCAGCTGCTCGACGCCGGCGTGCGACTGACGACCGACGAGGAGCGTGCCCAGATCCGCACGATCGTCGAGGCCAAGGTCGAGACCCTGAGCGACGGCGACCTCGACGTGCTCGGGTACGGCCGCTGGATGGCCGGGCTCGAGGCCGGTGTGGCCGCCCACCATGCGGGGATGGTGCCGCCCTTCAAAGAGGCGGTCGAGGCTTGCTTCGCGGCCGGGCTGGTGAAGGTGGTGTTCGCCACCGAGACGCTCGCCCTCGGCATCAACATGCCGGCCCGCAGCGTCGTCGTCGAGAAGCTCTCGAAGTTCACGGGCGAGCGCCACGAGTTCCTGACACCGGGGGAATACACCCAGCTGACGGGGCGAGCCGGCCGGCGGGGCATCGACGAGATCGGCTACGCCATCGTGCTCTGGTCGCCGTTCGTGCCGTTCGACCAGGTGGCCGCGCTGGCGTCCAAGCGCACGTACGCGCTGAAGTCCTCGTTCCGGCCCACCTACAACATGGCCTGCAATCTCGTGCGCCGGTACCCGCCCGACCTGGCCCACCATCTCCTCAACCTGTCGTTCGCGCAGTACGGCGCCGACCGGGACGTGGTTCGCCTCGAGACCCAGCTCGAACGCAGCCAGCAGATGCTCGAGGCTGCCAGCAGGGAGGCCACTTGCGAGCGCGGCGACGTGTTCGAGTACCGCCGCCTATCGCGGGACGTGGAGGACGCGGCGCCGTCGCCCGCCTCCGTGCGGTCCCAGGTGGCTGAGGCCCTTGAGCGGGTGAAGCCGGGCGACATCCTCCTGTTGCCGGGCGGCAAGTCCGCGGGGCGCGTCGTCGTGCTGTCCACGGCCCGGCGGGGCGGGGGAGAGGTGCGCCTCGGCGCGCTCACCGACAACCGCCGCTACCTCACGCTCTCGGCGCGTGACTTTCCGGCCCGTCCCCGCACCATCGGCCACATCGACCTGCCCACGCCGTACATGCCGCGCAACCCGGCGTTCCAACGGGAGGTGGCGCAGGCCATGGGCCGGGCCGGGACACCCGACGGTCCGCCCACCGCCCGCGACGAGCGGCCTCGTACCCGGCGCGACCACCGGGTCGCGGGCATGGTGCAGGCCGTCGAAGACCACCCTGTCGCCGCCTGCCCCGACCTACGCTCCCACCTCCGTGCGGCCGAGCGGGTCGAGCGTCTGGAGAAGGAGCTGCGGCGCTTGGAGCGCCGGGTCCGCAGCCGCACCGAGTCGCTCGCCCGCCAGTTCGACCGCGTACTGCGCGTGCTCGAGGCGTGGGGATACGTCGACGGCTGGTCGTTGACCGACGCGGGCGAGCAGCTGGCTCGCATCTATCACGAGTCCGACCTCCTGGTCGCCGAGAGCCTTCGCTCCGAACTGCTCGACGATCTCGAACCGGCGGCCGTGGCCGCGCTGGCGTCGACGTTCACCTACGAGACGCGCGGCCCCGGACCGGCGCCGCCCGCGTCGTTCCCCTCGGCCAAGCTGCGGCGGCGGTGGTCCGATCTCGAGCGCATCGCCCACGAGCTCAATCTGGCCGAGGACGACGCCGGGCTGCCGATGACCCGACCGCCCGATCCCGGCTTCGCCGACCTCGCCCACAGCTGGGCGGCAGGCGACGACCTGGCCGAGGTCATCGCCGACGAGGAGATGTCGGGCGGCGACTTCGTGCGGAACTGCAAACAGCTCATCGACCTCTTGCGCCAGCTGGGCGACGTCGCCTCCGAACCCGCCACCGCCAAGAGCGCGCGAGATGCCGCTGACCGGCTGTTCCGGGGTGTGGTGGCGGCGTCGTCGGTCGTCGGCACCTAGCGCGCTCAGATGCCGATCTCGAAGAACTCGCCGTACGGCGAACCGGGGACGCTCCCCGACGACGGCGTGGTCGTGCGCTCCGACGCCGAGGCCCGCGCCGTGCTCGAGGAGGCCCGGGCCGAGGGACGGCCGTTCCCGCCGCTCGGGCTTCTCGGCGGCGACCTGTGCCGGACGCTGGGGGGCCCGGCGGGCGAGGCGAGGCTGCGCTCATCGGAGGCGGTCGGCTTCCCCGTCGACCTGGGGGAGGTGCTGCTCGACGGCCGTCTGCACCTGTTCGTGGCGCACCTCGTCGTTCGCACACGCGGCTGGGGCCACGTCGTCGTTGCCATGAACGCCCAGTTCGTCGGCCCCTGGGTGCTCGGGCCCCGCGCCCATCCCAACGACGGCCTGCTCGACGTCTACCAGGCCGATCTTTCCTTGCCGGACCGGCTGAAGGTGCGAGCCCGGCTCCGCCACGGCGCCCACCTGCCCCATCCGGGGTTCACGGAGCGGCGGAGGGCGGCCGTGTCGGTCGACCTCGGCCGCGCCCGGCCTGTGCGCCTCGACGGCGAGGTCGTCGGCGAGGCCCGCAACCTGGCCCTGCGGGTCCAGCCCGACGCTCTGACCGTTTTCATTTGAACTGACCGTTTTCATTTGAACTGACCGTTTCATTTGAACTGACCGTGGTCGGCTGACGGCGGCGTACGCTCGAAGCGATGGATGTCGAAGCCGCCAAGGACCGTCTCATCGAAGAGGTCGACGCCCGGGCCGACATGCTCATCGAGGCGTCGCACCGGATCCACGACAAGCCCGAGCTCCTGTTCGAGGAGCGCTTCGCGGCCGAGCTGCTGTGCGACGCCCTCGAGAGCGCCGGCCTCGACGTCGAGCGGGGCGCGTACGGCCTCGAGACCGCCTTTGCGGCGCGGGCCGGCCGCGACGGGCCGACTATCGCGATCCTCTGTGAGTACGACGCGCTGCCCGGCATCGGCCACGGGTGTGGGCACAACATCATCGCCAGCGCCGGCCTGGGCGCCGGCCTTGCGGCCGCGGCGCTGGCGGACGACGCCGGTGGGCGCGTCGTCGTCCTCGGTACGCCCGCCGAGGAAGGCGGCGGGGGCAAGATCTACATGGGCGAGGCGGGGGCCTTCGACGGGGTCGACGCCGCCCTCATGGTGCACCCCGCCGATCAGGACCTCCTGGAGATGAACGTCATCGCCATCGCCACCTGGGAGGTCGAGTACTTCGGCGAGGCCGCGCACGCCGCCGCCTTCCCGCACCTGGGCCGCAACGCCTTGGACGCGGCGGTGCTCGGCTACAACGCGGTGGCTGCCCTGCGCCAGCACATCAGGTCCAACGAGCGGGTCCACGGCGTGTTCACCAAGGCCGGCGACAAGCCCAACATCGTTCCCGACCACACCGTGGCCGAGTGGTACGTCCGCTCGGGCACGATCGCCAGCCTCCAGCCGCTCAAGGAGCGGGTGCTGGCGTGCCTCCAGGCCGGGGCCGACGCCGCCGGTTGCCGCATGGAGCAGCGGGCCACCTGCCCCGAGTACTCCGACCTGCGCACCAACCCGGCGCTGGCCGACCTCTACGGGCTCAATGCCGAGCGCCTTGGCCGTACGCCCGTGCGCCGGCCCGAGAACGGGGTCGTCGGTAGCACCGACATGGGCAACGTGAGCTACCTCGTGCCCGCCATCCATCCCATGATCAAGGTCGCTCCGCCGGGCGTGGCCATCCACACCAAGGACTTCGCCAGGTGGGCCCAGGCGGCCGAGGGCGACCGGGCGGTGCTCGACGGGGCCAAGACCATGGCGATGACGGTCGCCGATCTGTGGCTGCGCCCCGACGTTCTCGATGCCGCCCGACGGGCTTTCGAGGCAGATGATGCGATCCGCGCAACCACCAGTACCGGGTCCTAACCTCCAGAGCCCCATGCCCCTGTATGTCGAGGAGAGCTTCACGGCCGAGGAGGCCGACGTCCTCCGGCGCTACTTCACGAACCTCGACCAGCCCGTCTTCGCCCTGGTCAACCTGCCCGAGGTCGTCAAGGGTGCACTGTTCGCCCGCTACTCGCGCACCCACAAGAGCCTGCGCCGCCTGTTCCTCGACGAGTTCGTCGGCGAGCTCGACACCACCGGTGACTCCACCATCGACGCCACCGTCGGGCTGAAGCGGGCCGAGGAGCTCTACCAGCGGGTCTTCTTCGAGTACGGCGATGACTCGGTTGCGCAGCTAGGGGGCGTCCACCTGGCGTGCGAGCAGGCGTCGAACGTGCTGACGAAGGTGCTCGAGTGGGGCCGGCTCATGGCGTACCTGGAGCAGTCGACGCGGTACATCCCCTACGACAACCGCCTCGGCGGTCGCTACCGCTTCTACCGAGACCCCGAGATTCTCGGTTCGGTTCTCGGTACTCGCTATGTCGGCGACCTCGACCGGCTCTTCGACATCTACGCCGAAGCCCTGCCCCCGATGCAGGAATGGGTGCGGGCGCGCTACCCCAAGGACCCGGCCGACTCCGACTTCGTCTACCGCCAGTCGGTCAAGGCCAAAGCGCTGGACGCGCTGCGCGGCATCCTCCCGGCGGCGTCGTTGTCCAACGTCGGCATCTACGGCACCGGCCAGGGCTACGAGGCGCTCCTGTTACGCATGCGGGCCAACCCGCTGCCCGAGGCCCGCGCCTACGCCGAGATGATGCTCACCGAGCTCCGCAAGGTGATTCCGTCGTTTCTCGCACGCGTCGACCGCCCCGATCGGGGCGGGGCGTGGAGCGCCTACCTCGAGGACACCCGGGCCGCGATGGAGGAGGTGGCCGGCAAGCTCTTCGCGGCCGACGACCCCGAGCCCCGCCCCCCGGTCACCCTCGTCGACTTCGACCCCGACGCCGAGGACAAGCTCCTCGCCGCGATGCTCTACCCGTACACCGCGCTGCCCGAAGACCAGGTGCTGGCCAAGGTGCGCACGCTCTCGGGCGACGAGCGGGCCGCGGTGGTGCGGGCGTACGTGGGGGAGCGGGCCAACCGCCGCCACAAGCCGGGCCGAGCCCTGGAGCGCGTCGGCTATCGATTCGACATCCTCTCCGACTATGGGGCGTTCCGCGACCTCCAGCGCCACCGCATGCTCACCATCGAGTGGCAGCCGCTCAGCCCCCACCACGGCTACTCGGTTCCTCCCGCCGTCGAAGAGGCGGGCCTGGCCGGGCGCTATCACGACGCCATGGCCCGCTCCGCAGGTCTGTACGACGCGCTCGTGGGTCGCTTCCCGGCCCAGGCTCCGTATGCCGTCTCGTTGGCGTACCGGATCCGCTACGCCGTCCAGCTCAATGTCCGTGAAGCCATGCACATGCTCGAGTTGCGCACCACGCCGCAGGGCCACCCGGACTACCGGACGGTCTGCCAGGAGATGCATCGCCTGATCGCCACCGAGGCCGGCCACCCCCTGGTCGCGGAGATGATGCGCTTCGTGGACCACGGCACCTACGACCTCGAGCGCCTGGACGCCGCGCGCCGAGAGGAGCGACGTCGCCTCAACAAATGAGGCGAGCGGAAGCGAGGCGCACCGGGGCCTAGGTAAATGTTGCTCCTGGGGTTGATGTTGCTCCTGTGAGTGGCTACCTTTGCACGCAGCGGGCGGAGCCGCGACAGGAGGTTGTCATTTGCGCGCCGCTCGGATCGTGTCGGTTCCGTTGGTTCTCGCGCTCCTCACACCGGCGGCGGCGTTTGCTGCCGGACCCTCGAAGCCGGCGCCCCCAACCGGACCCGTCTACGTCGTGCGGGCCGGCGACAACCTCGAGACGATCGCCCGGCGCAACGGGACGACGGTGGCGGCGCTCGCCGCGGCCAACAAGATCATCAACCCCAACCTGGTGATCATGGGGACCAAGCTGAAGATCCCGGCGGCGACGACAAAGGCGCCGGCCCGGCTCCTCGCCCATCCCGAGCGCCTCGCGCTGGCGCCGCGGTTCGACTACTGGGCCAAGGTCTACGGCGTCCCGCCCGACCTGCTCAAGGGCCTGGCGTGGTACGAGTCGGGCTGGCAGAACCAGGTGGTGTCGAAGACCGGCGCCGTCGGCATTGGGCAGCTCGAGCCGTTCACCAGCGACTTCGTGTCGAAGCAGCTGCTGAACAACCCGGCGCTGAACCCCAAGAAGGTCGACGACAACATCCGCATGAGCGCCCGCTTCCTCCGGTTCCTGCTCGACCACACCGGTGGGGCGCCGGGTCTCGCGCTCGCGGCCTACTACCAGGGGCTGGCCCGCACCCAGCAGGGCAAGTTCTTCGACGACACCAAGACCTACGTCGCGGGGGTGAGCATCGCGCGCAAGCAGTTCAGATGAGCAGAGCAGTTCAGAAAGACGCGCCAACCCTCAAGCACTACTGCATGTTTTTTTTGCGGCCGACCTGACCTGCGACGACGCGGGAAGAGGCTGGTCAGAGCGCGCTCGGTCCGCTTGACACCCCCCCTGTGAGCGCGGCATAAATGCGCCGCCGCGCTGCACCCGAAGCCACATGGTCACGGGCCGATGTTCGTGCTGGGAAGCACAGTGGGAGCAGCCGGTAGGCGGCGGACGGTTCGAGGGGCCCAGTAGAGAACGTCTCAATAACCCACCCGGCGAGAACGGTCGGGGCGGGCTACCAGGCGGCCCCACTGGTCCCTCGAATCGCTGCCCCGGTCGAGTGCGATTACAAAGCGCGGGCCCCGAAGGATGCGGCGGCGAACAAATGGGTACGCTTCCGTGTACCCAGCGTGGCGACGTCAAAGGGGGCTAGCGCCGGTGGTTGACA
>DASZJL010000065.1:0-26087 GCA_035948135.1 Acidimicrobiales bacterium
GGGCTCGAAGTAGCGCGAGCTCTCGCCGTCGACGGTCGCCAGGTCGGACCCGCAGATGCCCGCCAGCCGGGGCCGCACCCGCTGCCACTGGGGGCCCGGGAGCTCCGGGGGGTCGACGTCGGTCAGGCGCAGCGGACCGACCCGGGCTCCGCCACCCGGAACGAAGCTCGACGCAACCCGCGCCGCCGCGAACCGCGGCAACGACCGCTCGAAGACGAGCGCCTTCACCGGCCGCCACCCGTTCTTGCGCTGGAAACGGGGCTTCTGGCCCCGTTTCCATCCCCAGAACGCAGCAGTGGGCCCATCGGGAGCAGGGGGCGGCGGGCGCCGGGGGCCTTGGCCCAGTCCTCGGTGTGCCAGCCGCGCCGGCGGGCGATGTTCGCCAGCTTGGCCTCGGGGTTGACGGCGACCGGGTAGCCGGCCGCTTCCAGCATGGGGAGGTCGCTGGCCGAGTCGGCGTACGCCACGCACTCCGACAGCTGCAGACCGTTGGCCTCGGCGTACTCGGCCATGATCAGGGCGCGGGCCTCTCCTGTCGGCGGGAGCTCCACCAGTTCGCCGGTGAGGCGCCCGTCGCGCTCGCCCATGCGGGCGCACACGACGTCGTCGAACAGCGGTCGCAGGGGGGCGATGATGAAGTCGAGGGCGCCGGTGATCAGCAGGGTGCGATGGCCCAGGGCCCGGTGCTCCCGAACTCTGCGGATGCCACTCGGGAACGACTTGGCGAGCAGCAGATCGCTGAACAGCTCCCACGCGTCGGCGCGCAGCTGGTCGGCGGGCGCGTTTTCGTAGCGGCGGTAGAAGTAGCGCAAGAAGTCACCGCGGTCCTGGCGGTCGAGGGCGAGCAGCGTCGGCGCCTCCCGCAGCGTTCGCAGCGTGAACCGGGCGCGCTCGTCGCCGGCCATGCGGCGCGTCGCCAGCCACGCAAACGACTCGACCACGTTCGAGGCGATCAACGTGTTCTCGAGGTCGAAGACGGCCAGATGACGCTCCGGCGACAGCACTGCCTTCTGCCCACGCTCGAACCGAGAGGGCCCGGTGCGCCGTCCGGGCGTCGTGCGCACGCGTGCCGTCTCGACTACCGACGGCAGGTGCACGTCCTTGATATAGGCCACCCAGTCGATGGCGGCCGGGTCGAAGGCGAACGCGCGTTGATCTTCCGAATCGAGCGTCGCCCAGAGCTCGAGCAGGCGGTCGATACGGAAGACCGCCTCGGTCTCGGCGTAGGCGCCGTAGAGCTCCACGTAGCCCACGGCCCGGTCGACCATGGCCTTGCGCTCTTCCACGCGCGCCGACAGCTCGGCCTGGCGCCCGCGAATGGGTAACTGGGTCACGGCCCGCTCCACGCCGCCGAGGACCTTCGACACCCGGTGCAGCTGACGCTGCACCCTGCCGCGCCCCGGGAACGACCACTCGGGCACGTCGATGGGTTGACCGTGGGCGTCGTAGATGGGGTGCTCGATGAACCACTCCCGCCCGGTGTCGACCAGCTGCCGGTACCGCAGCGGGTTCCGGGAGCCGGACGCCACCTGGTACACACTCGGCCCCTCCGGCGCCGGCCCGGTGGCGGCGACGGCAACGACTGCGGCGACCACAAGGTCGACTGGGATGACGTCGACGATTCCCTCCGGCAGGCCGGGGAAGCTCGACAGCAGTCCCCGTCCGTAGGCGATGATCACCGGCTCGGCCATGCGGAAGCCGCGGATCCATCCGGGGTTCGGGTCCGCCAGACTGGACTCGATGATCGACGGGCGCACGATGGTGATCGGAACCTCGCCGCGCGTCTCGAGCAGGGCCCGCTCCCCCAGGGCCTTGGTGTAGGCGTAGGCGTCGGGCCAGCCCAGCGAACGGGCCCGGGCGCGTCCGAGTTCGACGAGGCGGTCGCGGACCCAGTCGGCGCGGAGGCGTTCGGTCCTCTGGGCCAACAGCGGGGAGCCAGCCGCGCCCAGTTCCCGACGGGCCAGCTTCTGGAACCGCTGCAGCTCGCCGGCCTGCCTGCTCTCGGCGTCGGTGTCGGCTCGGGCCCGGCGGGCGGCCTCCACCTCGCCGTGCCAGTCGACGTCGGTGGCGAACGGCGTGTCTGGCAGCAAGGCCTCAGGCGCATCGCCGCGGCGCAGGCCGGCGACGTACGCGGTGGACACGGCGATGAGGTGGGCGGCCGACCCCTCCTCCCGCAACAGCTGAGCCACACGAACTGGCCCCAGCAGATTGACTTCGACCGCGGCGTCGAGCGGCGAATCGAAGCTCACGGCGGCCGCTGAGTGCACGACGACGTCGGCCGATGCGAACGCCCGGCGGTCGTCATCGTCCAGACCCAAGCCGTCGACGGAGACGTCGCCGCTGACCACGCGCACCCGATGCTCGATCTCAGCGTCGAATTGCTCTCCGAGTTCCGAGCGCATGCGGTTGAAGCAGTCGTTCCGGAAGATCTCCCGCCGAGCCCGGTCGCGTGCCGACCGCTGGCGTCCGGGGCGAACGAGAAGCACCACGTCGCAGTCGGGAACCGACCGCAGCAAGCGCTCCACCAGCGCCGTACCCAGAAAGCCGGTGGCGCCGGTCACCGCCACGCGCTTGCCCGCAAGTGCCTCGGCAATCAAGACGCGATCACGCGTCCTTGCTAGCACGGAGGGGCCGCGTGGCCCCCTCAGACGTGCAGCGCCTCGGGCAGCGGCAGCGTGAAGGTGAACGTCGATCCGCGTCCGGGTTCGGAGTCGACCGACACGTCGCCTCCCATCACCCGGACGTACTCCTTGACGAGGGAGAGACCCAGGCCGGTGCCACGGAGGCTGTTGGTCGCAACCCGTGACGAACGCCAGAACGGGTCGAAGGCGCGGTCGGCCTCTTCGCCGGTCAGGCCGGTGCCATGATCGATCACCTCGACGCGCGCCACTCCGCCCGCGGCTGAGGTTCGTACCGCGATCGGCGTCCCCGGCGCCGAGTACTTCACGGCGTTCGAGAGCAGGTTGGTCAGCGTTCGCCGCAGCAGCGCGGAGTCCGCCAGCGCCGCCGATGTGCGGACGTCAATTTCGAGGGGCCGCCCGGCGACAAGCGGCCCCAGGGCCGCCACGGTCGCCTCGACCTCGGTCCGGAGGTCGACGCAGCAGATGCCCGCGCTGAGCTGACCCGCCTCCACCTGGCTGTAGTCCAGCATGTGCTCCACCAGATCCGAGAGCTCTGCGGAGTGGTGGCAGATCTTGTCGACGAACATCATGCGCTCTTCGTCCGAGAGTGCGCCCCAATGGGCGCGCAGCGTCTCGGCGAACCCACTCACACATGTCAACGGGGTTCGCAGCTCGTGGGAGACGGACGCCGCAAGTTCGCGGTCGCGGTCGATGGTGTGCTGGAGCTGGGCGACGAGCGCTCGCTCGAGCTCGAGGCGCCGCAGGTTCCCGAGGGCGATCCCCGCGTAGGACGCGAGAGCAACGGCAATCCGGCGCTCTTCGGGCTCGAAGTTCCGCAGCTCCCGCGTGAGCACGGCCAGCACGCCGAGGGGCGTCTCGTCCAGCGGTGGCACGGGCACCAGGAGACGCCCGGGGCTCTCCATCGTCTTCTGGGGCGCAGCCAGCAGACGGCGAGCTTCGGAGAGCACACTGTCTCGATCCCCGAGGTAATCCCCGGCCATCGCCTCCTGCACGAGCCCTGCGTCCGCCATTACGAACAGCACGCAGCCGTCGGCGCGTAGGAGCCGGCGCGCGCCCTCGACGACCTCGGCGAACACCTCGGGCCGGGCCGACGCCGACGCCACGAGCAGGCCAATGCGCTCCAACTCTCCGGCGCGGCGCACGAGGTCGTGGTGCAACCAGGCCCGCCACACCACGTCGGAGAGGATGTCGAGATAGCTCTCGTCCTTGACGATGTAGTCCACCGCGCCGCGCCGCATGGCTTCGACCGCGAGGCCCTCAGAACCCATTCCCGTCACCATCACGACCGACGGTCCTCGCTCGGCGATCACCGGCAAGAGGTCGAGCCCGGTCGTGCCCGGAAGGCGGTAGTCGAGGAGCACAAGGTCAACCAGCGGGACCTCAGCGAGCGCGGCGTCCGCCGTGGCTGCCACCAGCACGTCGAAGCCCGCGCCCTCGAGGCGGCGCTTGGCGAGGAAGCGATGGTCGGGATCGTCGTCCACGACCAGCACTCGCACGTCCGCGGCGGTTCCGATCGTCATGGGCGCTTCACTGGCCGACGGTCCTCCACGCTGCCCCAACTCCCCCTACTGCCCGCCTCCGAAAAGGAGACTCGGCGGACATTTCGAACCCTACGTAGGCGGAGGCCACGAAGCGATAGACACGCCGCGTCATTTACACGCGACGAATGTGTCTAGTCAGCGTTGACAGCGCCTGTTAGTTCGCGACTGGCAAGGTGAACGACATGCGGGCGCCACCATCCGGGCCCGAGTCGGCCCAGATGCGACCGCCCATCGCCTCGACCAGGGCCTTGCAGATGAACAAGCCCAGGCCGACGCCGACACCCCCGTCCTGGAGGCGTACGAACTTCTCGAAGATCTGGTCACGCTTGTCTGCGGGGATGCCGGAGCCGTGGTCGGTCACGGAGATGCGGACCGCGTCGTCCTGCTGACCGACGTCGATGGCGATGGGCGCATCGGCGGGCGAGAACTTGGTGGCGTTCACCACCAGGTTCATCAGGACATGCTGCACCGACGCCCGGTCGGCAACGACGTGCGGGAGGCCGGCCTCGACGTCGATCTCGAGAGGGTGGTCGTCCGCGAGGGGGACGAGGTCGTCGGCCAACGCGCTGAGGAGGTCGTCGACGTCGGTGGTCGGCGAGAGCATCGGCATGTCCTGGCTGGAGATGGTCAGCCAGCGCAAGTGCTGGAAGTTGTCGATGAGAACACGCAGCTGATCGACCTGGCGGTTCATGCGGCCCACGATGTCGAGCCGGCGGTCGTCGGCCAGGAAGTCCCAGTGATCGCGCAGCATCTGCCCGTAGCCCGACACGATCGTCACCAGGTTGCCGATTTCGTGGCCGAGGACGCGCAGAAGCTCGTCGGCGGAGAGACCGGCGAGCGGATCGTCGCTGGCGTCGCGAACAACCATCTCAGGCGACGCTGGAGTCCCCCGGCGACGGCTGCATGATCTCGATCAGGGCCTGGACGAGCCGTCGCGGTGGGACCCCCTTCTCGAGATAGGCGACGGCGCCACCCTTGAGGGCAACGGGAGCCATGCGGGCTTCCTCGAATCCCGACAGCACCACGACTCTGGTCGTCGGCGACGCCTCCAGGATGCGCGGCAGCGCCTCGAGTCCGTCGAGGGCGGGCATCGAGAGGTCGAGGAGGGCGAGGTCGGGCTTGTACATGGCCGCCAGGTCGACAGCGTGGGCGCCGTCCATGGCCTCGGCGACAACCGTGAAGCGCCCGCTGAGCTCGAGCGCGAGACGCAGCATTGACCGCAGGTCCTGTACGTCGTCGGCAATAAGGACGCGGAAGACCTCGTTCTCCTCACTCACGCTGACAGTCTGGCACTCGCGTGGCAGACGTTCGGCGTTAGAGATATTGCATGGGGTCGACCGGCGTCCCCTGCACGCGCACTTCGAAGTGCAGGTGGGGCCCGGTGCAGAGCCCGGTGCAACCCACGTAGCCGATGATCTGGCCACGGCTGACGCGCTGGCCGGGGCTGACGGCGATGCGGCTCTGGTGGCCGTACAGCGTGGCCAGGCCGTTGCCGTGGTCGATGACGGTGGCGTTCCCGTAGCCGCCCAGCGGGCCGGCCGAGACCACCACGCCGTTGGCCGCGGCGCGGATCGGGGTGCCCGCCGACGCCCCGAAGTCGATGCCGGTGTGCATCCGCACGTCGCCGTAGATGGGATGGACGCGCGGACCGAATCCCGACGTGATCGGCGCGCCGGGGATGGGGACGGCGAGCACGCCGTGCCCCGACGGCACGAGGACCTGGCCGGACTGGCGGCCACGGAGCTGGCTGGCGAGGGCGTCGGACTGGCGCTGGAGCGCCACGATCTGGCCCTGGAACTCGGCCTTGCGCGACTGCAGCTGGCCGAGCAGGTCGTTCTGCTTGGCCACCTCGGCTGCCGCCTGCTGGCGCAGGTTGTCCTGGGCCTGGCGCCGGCTGGACAGATCCTGTTCCTGGGATGCGACCACGTCGCGCTGGGTGCGGGCCTGGGAGCGGTCGTTGTCGAGACGGTCTCGGAGGCCACTCACCTCGCTCTTCAACTGTTCGTAACGGCGGACGATGGCTCGGTCGTCATTGAGCGCGGACTGCACGTAGACAGATGCCGCGCTGAGATCACGAATGCTGCGCACCCGCAGGAGCAGGTCGGCGTAACGGGCGCCGCCCTTCTCGCCCGTGTAGGCGGCGATGGCCCGGTCGACCATGTGTTGTCGGGCGTCGACCAGCTTCCCCTGTGTGTCAGAGAGCTGGGCTTCCACCGCCAGCTGGCGTGAGCCGATGTCGTCGAGGTGGCCCTGGGCGCCTTGCAGCGCAACCTCGACGGGAGCCCGCTGCTGGTCGAGGTCGGCGACCTTGGTATTGAGGTCGGCGAGACGAGACTTGGACTCGTCGAGCTGGTCGAGCAGTTGCGCCTCGTCGGCCGACACGTCGTCGACCTGGTTCTTGAGGGCCTGGATCTGCTGCGCAGTCGGGTTGGGCGGCGGCTTGGACTTGGCGGCCACCGCCGGCCTGCTCACGACCAGGAGCGCGACGAGCGTCAAGCAGAGGCCGACGACGCGCGCCACACGAGCCACAACAGCAACACTAGCAACACAGCGAGGCGGCCAGAACACCGCCCGTGGTATCGGACCCGGCTTGAGCCGGTGCGCTTACACGTCCAGGAAGCGGGAGACGGCGATGGCGGAGCCGACAGCCCCGACGAGCATGCCGACGACAACCAAGAAGATTCCGGTGCCCACGACCTCGTTGGTGCTCACCGCGAACTCGTGGAACAGCTCGACGTGACGCACGGCGTGCTGGGCGAAGTTGCGCACCACGAACACGACGCCGAACGCGGCGGCCGCCCCGATGAGGCCCTGGACCAGGCCCTCGAACATGAACGGCACCCGGATGAACCAGTTAGTCGCGCCGACCAGCTTCATCACCGCAACCTCTCGACGGCGCGCGTAGATCGCCATGCGGATGGTGTTGAGGATCAGCAGGGCCGCCGCGCCCAACAGCACGATCGCGACCGCCCAGATCAGCAGCTGGGCATAGCGCGTCACCGAGAGCAACGCCTTCACCGTGTCCTTGGCGTAGACAACGTCGCGTACGCCCGGTCGGTCTTTGAAGCGGCCGCCGATGACGTCGATCTGCTGCGCCTGCCTCGGCACCACGCGGAACGACGGCGGCATCTGGTCGACGTTCAGCGTCTCGAGCATGTCGGGCGAGTTCGAGAACATCTTGCGGAACTCGTCGTACGCCCCCTGCTTGGTGACGAAGCGAACCTTCTTCACCTCGGGCATGGCCCGCAGCTCACGATCGACGGCGTCGATCTCTTCGGGCGCGGCGTCGGCCTTCATGAAGATCGACCCCTCGACGCCGCCCTTCCACTGGATGGTGGCCTTGTCGACGCCCTGCTTGAGCAGAAGGGCGCCGCCGACGAGGGCGAGGGACACGGCGACGACAACGATGGCCGCCGTCGTCATGAACACGTTGCGGAACAGGTTGTTCGCGGTCTCCCGCGCGAAGTAGTCGACCTTGAGACTCATCGAGCTGTGAACGCTCCGTAGACGCCGCGCGCCTGGTCGCGTACGAGCGTGCCGCGGTCGAGCTCGATAACCCGGCGGCGCATGGTGTCGACGATGGACTGGTCGTGCGTCGCCATCACCACGGTGGTGCCGGTGCGGTTGATGCGGTCGAGCAGGCGCATGATGCCGACCGACGTGCTGGGGTCGAGGTTCCCGGTGGGCTCGTCGGCCAGCAGGATCAGCGGGCGGTTGACGAAGGCGCGGGCGATCGACACCCGCTGCTGCTCACCGCCCGAGAGCTCGTTGGGCAGGTTGTCGCTCTTCTTGGTGAGGCCGACGAGGTCGAGGATCTGGGGGACCTGGGACGCGATGACGTGCTTGGGTCGACCGATGACCTCGAGCGCGAAGGCGACGTTCTCGTAGACCGTCTTGTTCGGCAGCAGCTGGAAGTCCTGGAACACCGTGCCGATGTTGCGGCGCAGGTACGGCACCTTCCAGCTCGAGAGGTTGGCGATGTCTTTGCCCGCGACCCAGATGCGGCCGGAGTCGGGGTCCTGCTCCTTGAGCAGCAGACGAATGAACGTCGACTTGCCAGAGCCGGAGGGACCGACAAGGAAGACGAACTCGCCCTTCTGGATGTCGGCGCTCACGTCCCGCAGAGCAACGACGTCGCCCTTGTAGATCTTGGTGACGTTCTCGAGCCTGATCATGTGATCGGGGTGGTGTCGGTCCGCACAAGGGATGCTCCCTGGAGACCGACCCGGGAAGCCTACCAAACGCGCCCGAGCCGGCAGGGGGACACCCTGCGAACGGCGAATACCTGTGTTCGTGAAGGGTATTCGACGGTCGATTGGGGTTGTCCTGGTCGGAATCGCCATTTTTGTCGGTTTTTCTCGTCCGGCCCACGCCGCCCAACAGACCACCGGCGGAGCCGAAAGCACCCTCACTGCCGACATCAACCAGGAGCGCACGAGCCGGGGACTCGGTGCGCTGACGGTCGCCGGTGACCTCGTGGCCTACGCCGAGCAGCACTCGGCCGACATGGCCGCCGCCGGCCGCCCGTACCACGACCCCAACGTCCAGTCGAACGTGCAGAACTGGCAGCACCTGGGCGACAACGTCGGCTCCGGTCCCGATGCCGACCACCTACACCAGGGGTTCATGAACTCGCAGATCCACCGCGACGAGATCCTGATGCCCGACTACACCGAGGTGGGCGTGGGCTGCGTCTGGGCCGGCAACGTCCTCTACGTCACCGAAGTCTTCCGGCTGCCCATGCAGGCCCAAGCGCCCGTCGCTCGGACCGCAACCACGCCTCGCCCGGCGCCCGCGCCCCGTGTAGCCGTCCGCTCGGCCGCCGTCCCGGCTCCGGCGCCCCTGCCGACCACCCCGCCCACCACGGCCGCCCCCGCTCCGGCGCCGACGACGTCGACCTCACTGGTCGCCGCCGCCGCCGCTCAATGGCCCTCGGCGGCGCTGAACACCGAGCGCGCTGCAAGTCACAGCGCCCGCCCCTCGAGCTTCCCGACGGTCGCCGTCGTCGCCGCCCTGCTGGTCATGCTCGTCGCCGGGACCGAGGTCCACACGTTGCGTCGACGCGCCGCCGAACGGTCGTAACTGCGGCAACTACGGGGGCGGCGGGGCGCCACTTGGGTTGGTCTGCGCCCTTTCATGAACTCGTGCATCCGAACGGTCGTGCGATTCGGGCATTTCGGCCACGATCACGACCACTGCGCTGCATCAGTTCATTTCAACCGAACTACGCGGCGCCGTCGCGACGGCGCCACCGTAGGAACGCTTCCATGAAGGGGTCGAGGTCGCCGTCGAGGACGGCGTCGACGTTGCCGGTCTCGTGGCCGGTGCGGTCGTCCTTCACGCTCTGGTATGGGGCCAGCACGTAGTGGCGGAAGGCCTGGCCCCACCCGACTTCGGTCTGGGGGCCGGAGATGGCGTCGAGCTCCGCCTTGCGCTGCTCGCGCTGGAGCTCGGCCAGCTTCATCCCGAGGATCTGCATGGCCTTGGCCTTGTTCTGGTGCTGACTGCGCTCGTTCTGCACGGCGACGACGACCCCGGTGGGCAGGTGCGTGAGGCGCACGGCCGAGTCGGTGACGTTCACGTGCTGGCCGCCGGCGCCGGACGACCGGTAGGTGTCGACGCGAAGGTCCTTCTCCTCGATCTCGACCTCGTCGCCCGCATCCTCGAGGAAGGGCACGGCACTGAAGGAGGCGAACGACGTCTGCCGGCGGTGCTGGGCATCGAACGGCGACATGCGAACCAGCCGGTGGACGCCCTTCTCGCCGGTGAGCAGCCCGTACGCATACCTGCCCTTGACGATGAAGGTGGCCGAGAGGATCCCCGCCTCCTGGCCGGCTGACACCTCGTCGAGCTCGACGCCGAAACCCCGCCGCTCGGCCCAGCGCAGGTACATGCGCAGCATCATCTCGGCCCAGTCCTGGGCGTCGGTACCACCGGCGCCGGCGTGGATCTCGCACACAGCCTCGAGCTCATCGTGCTCGCCGGAGAACAGTGAGCGCAGCTCCAACTCGTCGAGCGAACCGCTCACCGACGCCAGCGCGTCAACGACCTCGCTCTCGAACGACTCGTCGCCCTCCTCGACCGCGAGTTGGTAGAGGGTCTCGACGTCTGACAGCCGGGACGCGAGGCCCTCGAGCTCGTCGACGTCGCCCTTCACGCGTGAGAGCTCGGTTGTGACCTTGCGAGCCGCGTCGGCGTCGTCCCACAGGTCGGGACGGGAGGCTTCCGCCTCGAGTGATCCCAGCCGCTTTCGCAGTCCCTCCAAGTCGAGGTAGCGATCGGCTTCGCTCAACCGCTGAGCAAGCGCGCGCAATTCATCGGTGTGGTCCTGCAACGTTCAGGCCCCGAACGTGCGCGACGAGCGACGGGTGGCGCCGAGGAAGGAGGGGCCCGCCCGTCCGACCGCGAGGGAGGACGGGTGGGAGGATCTGCTCGGCGACAGGACCCGTCGCGGCGGCACGATTACGCCCCGTTGCCGTGGCAGCGCTTGTACTTCTTGCCGCTGCCGCACCAGCAGGGGTCGTTGCGGCCGATCTTCTCGTGTTCTTCCCTGACGACCTGGGTGACGACAGGTTCGTCCTCGAGGAACTCGGGCGGAGCGTCGACTGCGACACCGCCGTCGGCGCCGCCCATCTCGGCCGCCTGCAGCTGGGCGGCCTGGATCATGCCACCACTCCCCTGGACGGGGTCTTCGGGCGCCGAGTACTGGACGTTGAGGACCTTGGGCGCTTCTGTGTCGGCGACGACCTCGAGGTGCATGACGTACTTCACGAAGTCCTCGGCGATGGCGTCCATCATCATCGTGAACATCTCGAAGCCCTCGCGCTGCCACTCCACGAGCGGGTCGCGCTGGCCCATGGCCCGCAGGTTGATGCCCTCCTGGAGGTAGTCCATCTCGTAGAGGTGCTCGCGCCACCGCTGGTCGATGATCGAAAGCATCACCCGGCGCTCGATCTCGCGCATGGCCTCATCGCCGATGTCGCGCTCGCGCTGCTCGTAGTAGTTCGTGGCCTCGGCCAGCAGGCTCTCGTAGATCTCGTCGGCCCGCTGGGCGGCCGACAGCTCCTGCACCGTGAATCGCGTGGGGTAATAGGTGAGGACCTCGTTCATCAGACCCTCGAGGTCCCAGTCCTCTGCGAAGTCGGTCGGGCAGTAGGTCTCCACCGCGTGCTGGATGGCGGTGTCGAGTGACTCGAAGGCCTGGTCGCGGAGGCTCTCGCCATCGAGGATCTGCTGGCGACGCGCGTAGATGACCTTGCGCTGCTCGTTCATCACCTCGTCGTACTTGAGGACGTCTTTGCGGATCTCCGCGTTGCGGGCCTCGACCGTGCCCTGGGCCCGCTCGATCGCTCGCGACACCATCCGGGAGTCGATCGGCACCTCGTCGGGCAGCGCCTTGTTCATCACCCAGTTCATGGCGCCGGTGGCGAACAGGCGCATGAGCTCGTCTTCGAGGGAGAGATAGAAGCGGCTCTCGCCCGGGTCGCCCTGACGGCCGGAGCGACCACGCAGCTGGTTGTCGATGCGCCGGCTCTCGTGGCGCTCGGTGCCGAGAACGTAGAGGCCACCGAGCTCACGGATCTTGTCGCCCTCGACGCGGCACTCGTCGTCGTAGGCGGTGAAGAGCTTTTCGTACCGAGCCTTGCCTTCGTCACTCTCGGGATCGAGGCCCTCGGCGGCCAGGTCCATCTTGGCCAGACCCTCGGCGTTGCCGCCGAGGATGATGTCGACGCCGCGGCCGGCCATGTTGGTGGCGACGGTGACGGAGTTGAGACGCCCGGCCTGGGCCACGACGATGGCCTCTCGCTCGTGCTGCTTGGCGTTCAGGACCGCGTGGGGAACGCCCCGCCGTTCGAGCATCCGCGACAGCCGCTCGGACTTCTCGACGGAGACCGTGCCGACCAGGACCGGCTGACCCTTCTCGTGGCGCTCGACAAGGTCCTCGACGACGGCCTGAAACTTGGCCTCCTCACCCTTGTAGATGAGGTCGACCTGGTCCATGCGGACCATGTCCCGGTGGGTGGGGATCTCGACGACCGGGAGGTTGTAGGTGTGGGCGAACTCGCCGGCCTCGGTGACCGCCGTACCGGTCATACCGGAGAGCTTTTTGTACATGCGGAAGTAGTTCTGGAGCGTGATGGTGGCGAGGGTCTGGTTCTCCTCCTTGATGCGCACCCGCTCCTTGGCCTCTACCGCCTGGTGCAGGCCTTCCGACCAGCGCCGGCCCTCGAGCACCCGGCCCGTAAACTCGTCGACGATCTTGACCTCGCCGCCCTGGACGACGTAGTCGTCGTCGCGGTGGAACAGCTCCTTGGCCCGTAGGGCGGCCTGCAGTTGGTGGACGTAGTTCGCCGACAGCTCGTCGTAGAGGTTGTCGACGCCGAGGGCCCGCTCGACCTTCTCGATCCCGTCTTCGGTGGGGGCGACGGTCTTCTTCTCCTCGTCGACGTCGTAGTCGACGTCGCGCTGGAGGGTGCGGACGATGCCGGCGAACTTGTAATAGAGCTGCGCGGCGTCCTCGACCCGCCCGCTGATGATCAGTGGCGTGCGGGCCTCGTCGATGAGGATGGAGTCGACCTCGTCGACGATGGCGAAGCTGTGCCCGCGCTGGACCATGTACTCCTTGGCCATCGCCATGTTGTCGCGGAGGTAGTCGAACCCGAACTCGTTGTTCGTGCCGTAGGTGATGTCGCACGCGTACATCTGGCGCTTGAGCTCGGGGTCTTCGATGTCAGGAATGACCAGTCCGACGCTCAGGCCCAGCCACTTGTGAATCTGACCCATCCACTCCGAGTCGCGCTTGGCCAGATAGTCATTGACGGTGATGAGATGGGCGCCTCGGCCGCTCAGGCCGTTGAGGTAGGCAGGAAGCGTCGATACAAGGGTCTTGCCCTCACCGGTGCGCATCTCGGCGATCCACCCGAAGTGCAGGGCGGCGCCGCCCATGAGCTGCACGTCGAAGTGGCGCTGGCCGATGACCCGCCGGGCCGCCTCCCGCATGACGGCGAAGGATTCGAGCAGGAGATCGTGAAGGGCGTCGTCGGCGTCGTCGCCGGCGTTGGCCACCCGCTCGCGGAACTCGACGGTCTTGTGGCGAAGGGCGTCGTCGCTCAGGGCCTCGATCTCGGGCTCCAGCGCGTTGATGTCGGGCACCAGCGACTGAAGGGCCTTCAGCTTCTTTCCCTCGCCCGCCCGGAGGACGCGGCTGAACAAAGACATGGAGGCGAGTGTACTGGCGGGCCCGCGGGTACCGACGCGGCCTTCAGGCGACTCGGCGGGCCACAACATGCATGTTGTCGCCCAGATTCACGGGCACCCGCCAGTGCTCGGGGACCACCGTGCGGATCGCCTCGGCCACCGAGTCGACGGCCGGGACGGCGGCGCCGGCCTTGCTCAGCAGGTAGTCGAGGGAGACGACGTGGGTGTAGCGCACGATGCGCTCGACGCGGAAGCCGGCCTGCTCGAGGAGGCGGGCGATGTTGCGTCGGTCGAAGTAGTAGAGGTGCATGTCCATCAGCCATGGCCAGTGGCGACCCATCATGCGGGCCACCCGACTGCCGGCGTCAATCGTGGAGAGGTGCAGCCACCCGCCGGGCTCCAGCAAGCGGTGCGCGGCCTCGAGCTCGGCGCGGGGATCCTCGAGGTGCTCGACAACGTCCCACATGGTGATGACGTCGTAGCGGTCGCCGCTGGCGGCCCGCTCGCGCACCGTCTGATTGTGCATGGTGAGACCCAGATGGCGAGCGT
This sequence comes from Acidimicrobiales bacterium, assembly GCA_035948135.1. GTDB lineage: Bacteria > Actinomycetota > Acidimicrobiia > Acidimicrobiales > AC-14 > CADDZP01. The sequence continues at coordinate 13,931 of DASZJL010000065.1, forward strand.
GCGCAACCGCCCACGCCGAGAGCTCGACGCCCTCGGCGAGAAACCCAGCCTCACGGGCGACATCGACGAAGTAGCCGCAATAGGCACCGACGTCGAGCAGCCGCCGAGCGCGGGGCGGTCCGAGCTCGTCGAGTACGCGCCGGAAGGTGAAATAGCGGTTGTCGCGCTCGCCGACGTACAGCGGGTCCTCCACGTCGCTGTAGGCCTTGAGCAGGTCGTCGGGGTCGGGCATGGGCCACTGGAACAACAGCCCACAGCCGCGGCAGCGCCAGATCGGCGGGTGCTGGCCATGGCCAAAGCTCGTGCAGCTGTAGAACCCGTCGGCCCGCTCGAGCGCCCGGCGCTCGGGATAGCGCAGCGCGAGGTCGCGCCCGTCGCAGAGGTAGCAACTGGCGGGGAACGGGGTCGGCTCCCGGTAGGGCCGCTCCTCGAGCCCTCGCTCCGGCTGGTGCATCACGTCACCCTATTGGGGACGCTGTCATGGGCACAGGACAGGCCTGTGCCAACATGGCGCCGTGGCCGACCGAAGCGGCGGCGCGCGCATCGAGGCCACCGAAAAGCGCGATCGGCCCCGGCGCCCGCGCCCGCTCCAGCCGATAGTCGAGCAGGTTCCGGGCCCGCCGGGCCGCTCCCACCGCAGACTCCGATCGGCGCCCAGGGAAGTCTGGGTACTGACCGCGATGATCGTGACGTGGGTCGCGGTGTTCGGGCGCCTGGCGCTGCTGCGCCAGGACCGGTTCGCCTCCTTCAGCCTCGACATGGCGATCTTCGATCAGGCGACGTGGTTGATCTCGCGCATGGGCGGCCTCTTCATGTCCGTCCGCGGCCTGCACTTCTTCGGCCACCACTTCAACCTCGGGCTGTTCTTGCTGGCGCCCTTCTACTGGCTGGGCGCGGGAGCCAACTTCCTCAACATCGTCATGGTCGTGTCGATGGCCCTCGCCGCGGTCCCCATCTATCTCCTCGGGCGCGACCGGCTGGGTAGCGGCTGGCTGGCCGTCGGCTTGGCCGGTGCCTACCTCCTGCACCCATCGCTCCAGTTCATGACCTGGGAGCTCTTCCACCCTGAACCGATGGCGATGCTCGGCCTCTTCTTCGCCTGGCTGTTCGCCCGCCGGGAGCGGTGGGGCTGGTACGCCGTCGCCCTCGTTTACGCCGTGTGCTGGAAGGAGGACGTCGCCCTCGCGGCCGCGGTCATCGGGCTCGTCCTCATCATCAGGAAGCAGTGGAAGCCGGGCATGTGGACCCTCGGTCTGTCGCTCCTCTACTTCTTCATCGCCAACAGCTGGCTGATCCCGACGCTCAGCGGCGCGGGCCAGACCTTCTACAACAACCTCTTCGGCACCCTCGGCAACTCGCCGTCCCAGGTCCTGGTCAACAGCGCCAAGCACCCGACCGAGTTCACGAGACGGATCCTCGCCAGCGACGCCAGAAGCTTCTACTGGAAGATGACGGTGCCATTCGCCTTCGTCCCGCTCGCCGCGCCGCTCGCGCTCGCCGTCGGACTGCCACAGGGCCTCATCGACGTGCTCAGCAGCGCCAACTTCACACGCGTCATCACCTATCACTACGCCGCGCTCCCGCTCGCGGGGCTCACCCTTGCGGCGGTGGAGGGTGTGGCGGTGCTGGGCCGGCGGCGCGAGCTCCACAAGCGGCTTCTCGTCGTCGCCATCGTCGGCTGCTCCCTGGTGGCGACGGTCCTCTGGGGACCGTCGCCCATCGGCCACGAGTACCGCAAGGGCTGGTGGCCGCTGGGGCAGGACCCGGCCCGCGCCGCCAAGACCCACGCCGTGCAGGACATGGCGGGCAAGGACCACATCAGCGCCACCTACGACCTCGCCCCCCACCTCGCCCACCGGCGCTACATCTACAGCTATCCCAACCCCTTCATCTCCGACAGCTGGGCCGTCAACGGTGAGAACCTGCCCGATCCCAACATCGTGCACTGGCTCGTGCTGGACCGCGCCCTGCTCGACGGGCGCAATCTCGAGCTCTTCGACCGGCTGGTCTCCGACGGCGAATTCGTGATCGACTCTGACCGGCAAGGAATCGTCGTCGCCCATCGGGTCGCGCACGGCAATCGCATCGACCCCGAGAGCTTCGGGCCTCCGTAATCCTGGGTGGAGGCCCCATTACCCTCACGACTTCCGACATGCAGTCTCAGCTTTTCCCCGGGCCGGAGCCCAGCCGTGTAAGGAAACTGTCGTCGAGCGTCGTAGACAGATTCCACTCGCACTGGCTGTTCGCTGATTACGGCGCGGCGGGCGTAGTCGCCGCCGCGGTCACCGGCGTGCTGATCCTCTGGTACACAGTTCACTTCGGCCGGCTGACGAGTGAGGTCCACCGCGGCTACGGGGACAGCGCTTTCGACATCGGGCTCTACGACCAGGGGGTGTGGTTGCTGTCGCGGTTCCACGCCCCTTATGTCACGCTCATGGGCCGCAACCTGTTCGGGGACCACACGCAGTTCTCGCTCATTGCGCTCGTCCCCCTCTACTGGCTGAGACCTGACGCCACGACACTCCTCTATGTCCAGGCGTTCGCGCTCGCATTGGGCGCGTTGCCCGTGTACCTGCTCGCCATGCGCCTGCTAAAGCGCCCTGAACTGGCGATGTTGCTGGCGGCCGCGTTCCTCGCGTATCCGGCCCTGGCCCAGTCGAACCTCGAGAACTTCCATCCTGACTGCCTGCTGGTCCCGATCGTGGGGTTCGCCATCTACGCAGCCGTTATCAACAAACAGCGCATGTTCATCGTGTGTGCCGCCCTTGCGCTCTTGTGCAAGGAGGACGCGGTCCTCATCGTCCTCCCTATCTCGGTGTGGTTTGCCCTGCGGCGCGATCGGCGGATCGGGACGATCATCGCCTTCGCCTCCGTCGGCTGGGCGCTGCTCGCCACCAACCTGATCATGCGGTTACTCATCGGCGTGCCGACGCTCAATACCTGGCGAATCCCGTTCGGCGGGGTATCCGGCTTCATCAAGGAGACGCTGCGCAAGCCCGCCGACGTCGTCAAGTACCTGATCAAAGCCGACCACCCGAACGGCCGGCCCTTCTACCTGTGGCAGATGGTCGCACCGACCGGCCTCGTGTTCCTCATCGCGCCCGAGGTCGCGGCAACGTCGGTGCTCGTCCTCGCACTGAACGTCATCAGCACCTTCGGGTATCAGCACCAGATCGCGTACCACTACTCGATGGTCGCGATTCCCGGCCTCGTGCTCGGGACCGTTTTCGCGGCCGGCCAGCTGAAGAAGGAGCGACTCAGGACGATCGCCGTCGCTGTCGTTGCAATCTCGAGCCTCTGGGCGTCGTTCCTCTGGGGTCCTTACCCTTGGTCGGTGCACCACACGGTCAACCACCTCGCGCCGTCGTATTCCTCGGTGCGTGCGATCAACAGCATCGAGCGCAAGCTCCCTCCGAACGCGGTGGTCTCGGCGTATTACTCATTCGCACCGCATATCGACCACCGCCGCCGCATCTACATGTGGCCCACGCCGTTCGCGGCGTCGAACTGGAAGACGTTCAAGCAGGAAGGGCAGCGTCTCCCCGAGGCGAAGGACGTGCAGTACCTGTTACTGCCGCCGAATCTCGAGGATCACGCCGGCGTCTTGGACCGGGTCAAGCCGGAATTCACCGAGGTCGCCAGGGCGGAGAACGACCTCGGTCAGGGGGCCGTCCTCTACAAGCGCACGCCGTCGGCCTGACAGGGCCGTCGCCGTCAGGTGATGTCGAGCAGCTTCTCGCGCACGGCGTAGACAACCGCCTCCATCCGGGAGTGCAGGTGCAGCTTCTCCAGGATGTTGCGCACGTGGTTCTTCACCGTGTTCTCAGAGATGTAGAGGTCTTCGGCGATTTCGCGGTTGCTCATGCCCTGCGCGACAAGCTTCAGGACCTCGAGCTCACGGTCGGTGAGGCGCGGCGCCGGGAACTGCTGCTTCTCCTCGGCGCGCTTCACGAGCGTGTTGAACTCGGTGAGGAGCTTGGACGCCATCGACGGCGAGATCAGGCTCTGGCCCTGGACGACCGCCCGGATGGCGTCGGCCACCTCTTCGATGGAGATCTCCTTGAGGAGGTAGCCGTTGGCGCCGGCCTTGATCGCCTCGTAGAGGTCTTCCTCCTCGTCGCTGACGGTGAGCATCAGGATCTTGGCGGTGGGGATGACGTCACGGATGGTGCGGGTGGCCTCGATGCCCGAGACGCGAGGCATGCGCACGTCCATGAGCACGACGTCGGGGGCGAACTCCTCGGACTTGGCGATGGCGTCCTGGCCGTCCTCGGCCTCGGCCACGACGTCGATGCCCTCCTCTGACTCGAGGACCATGTTGAGGCCACGCCGGAAGAGGGCGTGGTCGTCGGCGATCAGGACCCGGATGGGCTCGTTGTCGCCGCGGGCTCGTTCGTCTGCCATGTTCCTCGCCTCTAACCGGCGTCGATGAGCCCGACGTCGCCGTCGTTGCGGCGGTACACGACCGCGGCCTGCTCAGTCTCGGCGTTCGTGAAGAAGTAGAAGTCGTGGCCGAGCAGGTCCATCTGCAACGCTGCCTCCTCAGGGGTCATCGGCTTGATCGCAAAGCTCTTGTTCTTCACGATCCGGACCTGACCCGGTTCGATCTCTTCTTCGTCGGAATCCTGCTGCAAGGTCGAGTTTACCGATCCGTGCCGTCGAGGATGCGATCGTCCGATCAGTTTCCCCTTGAGCTTTTCGATCTGGTGCTCGAGCTTGGCCACAACCCCGTCGATGGCAGCGAAGGGATCGGACGCCGCGGCCTTGGCTCGCAGTAGGTGTCCGTGGCTGGTGAAGGTGACTTCGCAGACGTCGCGCTGGGCGATACGGGGGTTGCGTTCCTCGAGGAACTGGATCTCGACGTGGTCGATGCCGTCGAGAAACCTGGACAGACGGCTGACCTTCTCCTCGGCGGCGGCCCGGAGTGCGTCAGACAATTCGACGTTCCGCCCGCGGATGCTGACGTCCATCTGGCCCGAAGTGTACGTCTCAGCGGGTCGGTGCGCCGAGAACCCATTCGAGAAGCGAACGAGCCACCTCTTCACCGCTCGGCATCGGTGTCGTGCTGAGACGCGCCCGGCCGCGGGCCACCGCCTCGGGCCGGACCCACGGGCAGGAGTCCAGGCGCCGGTACACGTCGACGAGAACGGTGTCAGTCATCACCCGCGGCATCGGACAAAGCGTCGGTCGCCTTGAGGGGTGTCCGCGCCGCGGAAGCCCCTTTGACCACAACCGCGCCGGACGCTTTGAGGGCGTGGGCCGCCGCGAGCATCGTTGCCCCCGTGGTGACGACGTCGTCGACCACGAGGACGCGGGGCGGAGGTCGCCGGGTCACGGTGAACCCCGGGCCCACGACGCGCTCCCGCTTGGGCCTGCCCGTCTGGGGTGGCCCGGGCTGCCTCGCGAGAAGTGACCGGCACGGCCGGTGCAGCCTGCGGGCCACGGCTCGGGCCAACAGCCGGGCCTGGTCGAACCCTCGCTGCCTGCGTCGAGCGGCGCTCGTCGGTGCCCACGTCACGACGTCGACCGAGCCCGCGTCGACGAGCGAGGCCATGGCGTCGGCCAACGCCGGCAGCACGGCCCGGGCGTTGCGGTACTTGAGCCGGGCCACCAGCTCCCGGCCGGTGCCGGTGTAGCTAAGGGCGGCGACTAGCTCGTCTAGTCCGTCGGGGGTGGGCAGGTCGGGCGCCGGCCTGAGTTGGCCCGCGCATTCACCGCACGGCGCCGCGCCGGACGTTCCACAGACCGGACACGTCGTCGCGAACAGCACAGCTGCAGGCTACGGAGGGGGTGTGACAGCGAACCCATTCTCCGTTCTTTGCGGATTTTCGACGCCTATGCCGTCAGAAATCCGCAAAGAACGTCAGCGGTCGATGCCTTCTTCGGTGACGTAGGCCGTGACGAGGTCGGTGGGGGTGACGTCGAAGCCTCGGTTGTCGACCTCGGTGCCTTCGGGCGCAATCGGGACGCCGGCGATGGTCGTGACCTCCTCCGGCGGGCGCTGCTCGATGGGGATCGAGGCGCCGTCGGGCGAGTCGGGGTCGAAGGTCGACGTGGGGGCGGCGACGTAGAAGGGGACGCCGTGGTGGCGGGCGAGGACGGCGAGGGCGTAGGTGCCGATCTTGTTGACGACGTCGCCGTTGGCGGCGATGCGATCTGCGCCGACGACGACACAGTCGACCTCGCCGCCGGCCATGAGCGAGGCGGCCATGACGTCGGCCACAAGCCGGTGGGCAATGCCGAGGCGGTCCAGCTCCCACGCGGTAAGGCGCGCGCCTTGGAGGACGGGTCGGGTTTCGGGCACCCACACCGAGACCTGGCGACCGGCCTCGTGGGCGGCGCGAATCACTCCAACCGCGGTGCCGTAGCCGACGCACGCCAGCGAGCCGGCGTTGCAGTGGGTCATCACCCTGGCACCCTCGTCGATCAGCGCCGCCCCATGCATGCCGATGGCCCGGTTGCGTTTGACGTCCTCATCGGCGATGCGCACGGCTTCGGCGACAGGATCGGCGGCCTCCGCGGCCCGCGACACGCCCCACGCCAGGTTCACCGCCGTGGGCCGGGTGGCGACCAGCCGGCGGGCGGCGTCGTCGAGATCGTCGCCCCGAAGCGACGCCAGAGCGACGCCCATGGCGCCGGCCGCGCCGATCGCCGGGGCGCCGCGGATGGCCAGGGTGCGGATGGCCTCACAGACCTCGTCGACCGTGAAGCAGTCGACGAACTCGAGCGCGCCGGGGAGGCGCCGCTGGTCGATCAGGCGGACGTGGTCGTCACGCCACTCGACGGTCGGCGGGATCCCAGGCTCAGTACCGATAGTGGTCGGGCTTGAAGGGCCCGTCCTTGGGGACGCCGATGTAGTCGGCCTGCTCCTGGCTCAGCTCGCTGAGCCGAACGCCGAGCTTGTCCAGGTGCAGGCGGGCAACCTTCTCGTCCAGTTCGCGCGGCAAGCGGTACACCCCGATGGGGTACTGGTCGCGCTTGGTATAGATCTCGATCTGGGCCAGCACCTGGTTGGTGAAGCTCGTCGACATGACGAAGCTCGGATGACCGGTGGCGTTGCCCAGGTTCAGCAGCCGCCCTTCGGACAGCACGACGATCGAGTGGCCGTCGGGGAACACCCACTCGTCGACCTGGGGCTTGATGTTGATGCGCTGCACGTCGGACATGCGGGCCAGGCCGGCGATGTCGATCTCGTTGTCGAAGTGCCCGATGTTGCCGACGACGGCGTTGTGCTTCATCCGACCCATGTGCTCGGCGCTGATGACGTCCTTGTTGCCCGTGGCGGTGATGAAGATGTCGCCGACATCGATGACACGCTCGAGGGTGGTGACCTCGTAGCCCTCCATCGCCGCCTGCAGGGCGCAGATGGGGTCGACCTCGGTGACGATGACCCTCGCGCCCTGTCCGCGCAATGAGGCCGCGCAGCCCTTGCCCACGTCGCCATACCCCATGACGACGCAGACCTTGCCGCCGATCATGACGTCGGTCCCCCGCTTGATGCCATCGATGAGCGAGTGGCGGATGCCGTAGAGGTTGTCGAACTTGGACTTGGTCACCGAGTCGTTGACGTTGATTGCGGGGAACAGCAGCGTGCCCTCGCGCTGGCGGTGGTACAGCCGGTGCACGCCGGTGGTGGTCTCCTCGGTGACGCCGATGATCGACTGGGCCGTGTCGGTCCAGAGCCCGGGCGACTCGGCGATCGTGCGCCGCAGCGTCTCCAGAACGACCTTGTACTCGTCGGTGTCGTTGGCCGCGGGATCGGGCACGACGCCGTTCTTCTCGAACTCGGTGCCCAGGTGGACGAGCAGGGTGGCGTCGCCCCCGTCGTCGAGGATCATGTTGGGCTTCTCGCCGCCCGGCCAGCGCAGGATCTGCTCGGTGCACTCCCAGTACTCGTCGAGCGTCTCGCCCTTCCACGCGAACACCGGGACGCCGGCCGCGGCGATGGCAGCTGCCGCGTGATCCTGGGTCGAGAAGATGTTGCACGACGCCCAACGCACCTGGGCGCCGAGGGCGGTCAGCGTCTCGATGAGCACGGCCGTCTGGATCGTCATATGGATCGAGCCGGCGATGCGGGCGCCGGCCAGGGGCTGGCTGTCGCCGAACTCGGCTCGCAGGGCCATGAGGCCCGGCATTTCCTCTTCGGCCAGACGGATCTCCTTGCGACCGAAGTCGGCAAGCTCGATGTCGGCAACCTTGTACGGGAGTTCGGTGACAGCCACGGTTGGTTCAGCCTTCCTTGAGTGCGATCTTGATCTCGTCGAGAGCGGGCGCGGGACCCGGGTCGATGCCCTCGTTCATCGCCAGGTGGAGCGACGTGAGGTCGCCCACCAGGATGAGGTCGAGCAGCTGGGCCAGTTGGCCGTCGCCCCGGGCCTCGATCTGGGCGATGTTGGCGACGACCTCGTCGACCATGCGGAACACCAGCTCGAAGCGGCGCATGACCTGGGGATGTTCGAAGTCGTGGCGCAGGGCGATCAGCGTGATCGCCTGGCGGGTGAGGTCGCCGTGCTGGCCCCAACCCGCGATCTCGTTGTGACAGAGCTCGGGCTGGGTGTTCCAGAACGCGGGGACCTTCGCGTTCTCGTTCATCTGCGTCTTCCACCGCTGGGCGGCCACCGCTCCCACGGCACCGCCGCCGTAGATGAGCGGGATCGTGCGCCCGATGCTCCGGGCCAGGTCGGTGACTACGGTGTCGTCGCCGCGGAGCTCGTCGCGGCGGGCGACCAGTCCGCGCACGGCCTCGTCGACCCACCGGCGGGCGCCGGGGAAGAGGCCGACCTGCTCGAGCACGATCAGCGGCGGGATGGCGAGGGCGCCCACCGCGGCCCGGGGTTGGGGGATGTCGTCTGGAACGGAGACCATCGGCGCGCCCCACGCCTCACCCAGCCGGGTGAGCTCCCCACCCCTGCTGACGACGACCACTTTGGCCCCCTGCACTGCGGCCTCGCTCGTGGCCTCGACGGTCTCCTCGGTGTCACCCGAGAACGAGACCGCGAACACCAACGTGCCGTCGCCGACGAAGGCGGGCAGCTCGTAGGACTTGGCCACCACGACGGGGACGGGCATGAAGGGTCCTGCGACCGCGGCCACGATGTCACCGGCGATGCCGCTGCCTCCCATACCGAGCACGACCACTGAGGTGACGTCGTCGATCAGCGGCAGCCGCGAAAGATTCTTGGCCCGGTCGGCGGCGGACGCGACCTGCTCGGGCAGCCCCAGCGTGGCGGCCAGCATGCCTTGGGAGTCGGTGGCCTGCGCCCCCCCGACGGTCACGACCCGGACGCGTCCTCGTCGAAGGTCGGCTTGATGCCCTCGGCCTCGGCCTTGGCCACGAGGCGCTGGTGCTCGTCGTCGGAGACCGTCTCGGCCTCGTCGATGAGCATGATCGGGATGTCGTCGCGGATGGCATAGCGACGCTTGAGCCGAGGGTTGTACAGCGAGTCCTCGTCCCGGAAGTAGAGCAGCGGCCCCTTGTCCTCCGGGCAGGCCAGAATGTCGAGCAACTGTTGGTCCAGCGCCATCTCTACGTCTCCCCCTTCATCACGGCGACAACGTCAGCGACACGCTTGTCCACCTCCGCGGGTGTCGGTGCCAGCAGGTTCAGGCGCAGCAGCGGCTCGGTGTTCGACGGCCGCACGTTGAACCACCAGCCGCCGGACTCCAGGCCCAGGTCGACGGTCAAGCCGTCGAGCCGGTCCTGCTCGCCGTCGGAGAAGGCGGCCGCGACCCGTTCGATCACCGCTTGCTGGTCGTCGACGGTGGTGTTGATCTCGCCCGATGCCGCGTAGCGCTCGAACTCGCCGCGGAGTTGCGACAGCGGTTTGTTCGCCTTGGACACGATCTCGAGCACGAGCACGGCGGCGATCAATCCGGAGTCGGCCCGGTAGTTGTCGCGGAAGTAGTAGTGCGCCGAATGCTCGCCACCGAAGATGGCGTCGTACTTCGCCATCTCCGCCTTGATGAAGGAATGGCCGACGCGCGAACGGATGGCGGTGCCGCCGTGCTCGGCGATGATCTGGCGCACAGCCGGGTAGGCGATGACGTTGGCGATGATGTTCCCCGCGCCGGTCTTGTCGAGGATCGACGCCGCCAGCATCGCGGTCGTGGTGGAGCCCGACAACGGCTCGGCCGTCTCGTCCATGAGCACCACGCGGTCGGCGTCGCCGTCGAAGGCCAGACCCACATCCGCGGCGGTCTCGAGGACCTGGCCCTGCAGGTCCTTGAGGTTCTCGGGCCGCATCGGGTCAGCCGGGTGGTTGGGGAAGGTGCCGTCGAGCTCTGGGTACAGCTCCTCGAGCTCGAACGGCAACCCGTCGAACACCCGGGGCACGACCAGCCCGCCCATGCCGTTGCCGGTGTCGGCCACGACCTTGAGCGGCCGGAGGGAGTTGACGTCGACGAACGAGCGCACGTGGTCGGCGTAGTCGTCGAGGAGGTCGCGCTCGGTCGCGGTGCCAGGGTGGGCGGCCGGCACCATGCCTCCCTCGGCGACCATCCGCTTGATCTCCTGCAGCCCGGTGTCCTGGCCCACGGGCCGGGCGCCGGCCAGGCACAGCTTGATGCCGCCGTACTGGGCCGGATTGTGCGAAGCCGTGAACATGGCGCCCGGCGCATCCAGGCGGCCGGCCGCGAAATAGATGAGGTCGGTGGAGGTGAGGCCCAGCGCCACGACGTCGGTGCCCTGTTCGCGAACGCCGGCGATGAAGGCGGCTGACAGGTCCTCGCTCGAGCGGCGCATGTCCCATGCCACGAGCACCCGGTCGGCGCCGGTGAAGATCGCGAACGCGCGCCCGATTTGTCGGGCCGTCGTGGCGTCGAGTTCGTCCGGAACGACGCCGCGGATGTCGTAAGCCTTGAAGATCGTGTCCAACGACGCCATGAGCGGGGGCCAGCGTAGTGGCCGCCTCTCGGCGGACCCGCTCAGTACGGTTGCCCGATGATCTCGGTCGTTCTGGCCGCGCACAACGAGGAAGCGTTCCTCGGCGCCACCCTGGACCACCTCCTCGAGGGGTTGCGGGACCGCCCGACCGAGTTCGAGATCGTGGTGGCCGAGAACGGCTCGACCGACGGCACGCGCGAGGAGCTGGCGAGGGTCGCGGCCCGCGCGCCCGAGGTCCGACCCCTGTCGCTTCCGGACCCCGACTACGGCGCCGCCCTCCGCGCCGGACTGCTGGCGGCGCGCGGTGAGATCGTCGTGAACTTCGACGTCGACTACTACGACCTCGCCTTTCTCGACCGCGCCGTCGCCCGCCTGCAAGAGCCCGACCATCCGGCGGTCGTCGTCGGGAGCAAGCGCCAGGAGGGGTCGGTCGACAATCGCGCGTGGCCGCGCAAGCTGGTCACGCTCGGGTTCACGACGATCCTGCACGTCGGCTTCGGGCTGTCGGTGTCGGACACCCACGGCATGAAGGCGATGCGGAGGGAAGCCGTGCAACGCATCGCCGAAGACTGCCGATTTCGTACCGACCTGTTCGACACCGAGCTCGTCATCCGGGCCGAACGCCAAGGGCTCGGCGTCGTCGACCTTCCCGTCGAGGTCACCGAGACGCGGCCGTCGCGCACGCCGATCCTCAAGCGCGCCGCCCGCAGCCTCGTGGGTCTAGCCCGGATGCGCTGGGTGCTCTGGAGGGAGCGCTGAGCTGCTTTGCGGACTAGCTGGGCCAGGCTTGGGGCATCAGGGACTCCCCGTTGCCGCCGGTGTCACCGTCGCCCCAGAAGTCGAGCTCCTGGTCGAACAGGGTGAGTTGCTCGCCCTCGTCGGTGGGCGGGGGCATACGCATGGCGCCCAATCGGACCAGAGCGACGACCGCGACGATGCCGAGCAGCGTGAACGCGTACCCGAGACGGTCAGCGGGCGTGTAGCCGTAGTGGAGAGAGACGTGGCGCGACGTGGGCACGACCACCATCTGGTTCGGTGCGACGCGGTAGGGCCCGTTGGCGCCCGACGCCTGCCAATTGGGGAAGTACGACGCCTTGACGAGCACGGGCGACCCCGGCTTGTCGACATCGAAGGAGATGCGGTCGTCGGACATCTTGATGTGGCTGACCTGGGTCTCACGCACCGGGATCGGCAGCGGCTGCTGGATGTCGATACCGGTCCCGACGACCTTCGCCGTTCCCTGCTTCTGCAGGGTGGCCGGGTCCTGGTTCACCG
>DASZJL010000066.1:0-27082 GCA_035948135.1 Acidimicrobiales bacterium
ATCGCCTGCTCGGGCGGCGCGGCACCGAACTACACGCTGCAGTACGCGACCGGAACGCTGACGGTGAACCCGGCGACGTTGACCGTCACCGCGAACAACAAGGCCAAGACCTACGGCGACGTCGACCCGGCCTTCGACTTCTCTCTCACCGGCCTCACCAACGGCGACACGGCCACGACCGCCGGCCTGTTCTCGACCTCGCCGACCTGCGGCGTCGCCGGCGCCCACGCCGCGGTGAACACCTACACCATCGCCTGCTCGGGCGGCGCGGCACCGAACTACACGCTGCAGTACGCAACCGGCACCCTCACCGTCAACCCGGCGACCCTGACCGTCACCGCCAACAACAAGTCCAAGACCTACGGCGACGCCGACCCGAGCTTCGACTTCTCCCTCACTGGGCTCACCAACGGCGACACGCCCACGACCGCCGGTCTGTTCTCGACCACGCCGACCTGCGGCGTGAGTGCCTCCCACGTCGCGGCCGGGACCTACCCCATCGCCTGTGCCGGTGGGGCGGCGCCCAACTACACGCTGCAGTACGCAACCGGCACCCTGACCGTGAACCCGGCGACGTTGACCGTCACGCCGGCCAACCAGACCAAGACCTACGGCGACGGCGACCCGCTGTTCACCTTCGCCATCACCGGCTACAAGAACAAAGACCCGACGTCGGTCGTGACGGCCCAGCCGACCTGCGGGGTCAGCGGCCCCCATGTCGGCGCCGGCTCGTACACCATCGCCTGCTCGGGCGGCGCGGCCGGAAGCAACTACACCTTCGACGACACAGCCATCGCGTCCCTGACGGTGAACCCCGCCACTCTGACCGTGGCGCCAGCAGGCCAGTCCAAGACCTACGGCGACGGCGACCCGCCGTTCACCTTCACCATCACCGGCTACAAGAACGGTGATCCGACCTCGGTGGTCACCGCCCAGCCGACGTGCGGCGTTGAAGGCGCGCATAGCAACGCCGGCCACTACACCATCGCCTGCTCGGGCGGCGCGGCCGGCCCGAACTACACCTTCGACGACACGGCCACGGCCACGTTGACCGTCAACCCCGCGAATCTGACCGTCACCGCCAACGACAAGTCGAAGTACTTCGGAGCGCCCGACCCGACCTTCGACTTCTCCCTCACCGGCCTCACCAACGGTGACACGGCCACGACCGCCGGCCTGTTCGCGGCGACGCCCGTGTGCGCGCCGCCCTCGCCCCATGTCGCCGTCAGCACGTACTCGATCACCTGCTCCGGCGGTTCGGCGCCCAACTACACGCTGCACTATGGGCCCGGGACGCTGACCGTGGTGAAGGCCCTCACGACGGTCGCGATGACCCAGAGCGCCAACCCCTCCCCGTTCGGCCAACCGCTCACCCTCACCGCAACGGTCACGCCGACGCCACCGGGCGCGGGGACGCCCACCGGCTCAGTCCAGTTCAAGAACGGGTCCACCAACCTGGGCGCGCCCGTTCCCGTCAACAGCGGTCAGGCCCAGCTCGGGTTGGCCAGCCTGCTCCCGGGCCAGACCATCACCGCCGTGTACACGGGCGACGCGAGCTTCGTCGGTAGCACAGGCACCATCTCGCCCGCGATCACGTTCTCCCATCCCGCCGTCACCGGGTCGGTGTCGTCGAACCTGACCTTCAGCGGCGGCTCCTGGCTCTTGTCGGGCGCCAACGTGACGGGCACGATCACCGTCGTCCAAGGGGCCTCGGTCGCCATCGTCAACTCCACGCTGGGCGGCGTCACCACCAGCAACGGCGCCGCCTTCGCGCTGTGCGGGTCGACGGTGAACGGCGCGGTCAACGTCTCGGGCGCAACCGGGCCGGTCGTGGTCGGCGATCCCGCGGGCGGGAATTGTGCCGGCAACACGCTGCAGTCCGCGCTGACGCTCATGAACAACCGGGCGGGGGTCGAGGTGAGCCACAACGGCCGCATTGGCGGAACGGTCACGCTTTCCGGCAACTCCGGCCCCACCACCGGCGTCGAGGCCAACATCATCTGGGGCGGACTCAACTGCTCGGGCGACGCGCCGGCCGCCGTCAACAACGGCCAGCCCAACACCGTCTCCGGCCGACGCTACGGGGAGTGCGGCGCGGCCGGCTTCTGAGTCACGCCGCGACGGGCAGGCCTCCGAGCTCGATGCCGTAGAGGTCGGCGACGTTGGTGCACAGGATCGCGTGGCGTTGGTCGGCGGTGAGGGCGGCCGTGTGCTCGGCCAGCATCTGCTGGCTCCACGGCCATGTCGAGTCCGAGTGCGGGAAGTCGTTGGCCCACATCAGGCGCCGCCAGTTCATGTGGTCAGCCTGGGCGAAGGCCGTCCAGTCGTCCTGGAACGTGATGTAGATGCCCTCGGCGAAATACTCGGACGGGAGCTTGGTCAGCTGCTGGTCGGGCTGCATCCAGTAGCGGTGCCGCTTGAAGGCGTGGTCCATCCGATACATGAAGTGCGGGACCCAGCCGGCGTCGGCCTCGACGCAGACGACCTTGAGGCGGGGGTGGCGCTCGAACACGGCGCCGAACACGAGCGTGCCCATGATGTCCTGACAGCCGCGTACAACGGCGAGGAAACCGTTGAGCCGCGGTCCGCGCAGCTTCTCGGCCCGCGTGGTGAGGATGTGGAACGAGAGGGGCAGGCCGAGGTCGATGGCGGCCTCCCAGAACGGGTCCCACTCGGGGTCGTCGTAGTCCTTGTCGTACGCGGGGTCGCCGGGCATCATCACGCCCCGCAGGCCCAGGGCCTTGATCGCCTCGAGGTCGGCGATGCCTTCCTGGGGTGAACGCAGCGCCGTCTGTCCCGCACCGAGGAGACGCGTGGGGTCGGTCGCGCAGTAGGACGCGATCCAGCGGTTGTAGGCGTCGAAGCACGCCTTCTTGTAGTCGCCGTCGCGGTGGTTGCAGAGCTGCATCCCGACCGTGGGGTAGAGGATCTCGGCGCTGACGCCGTCGCGCTCCTGATCCGCCAGGCGGGCGGAGGGATCCCAACCCGAGCGGTGGAGATCGTCGAAGCGGACGCCCATGAAGCGGATCTCCTCCGCGGGCTTCCCGGCGGCCGCGACCAGGCCCATGGGAATCGGCCGTTGCATCCCGTCGATGACGAAGATGTCGCCGAGCTGCTCGCCGCCGTCGACGAGCTTCGGCGCCCGGTCCCGGTAGGCGGGGTCGATGAAGTCGATGTAGGTGTTGGGCGGCTCGGTGATGTGTGAGTCGGCGCTGATGATCGGATACGTCTCAGCCATCACGACGCTCCGTTCGGGGCCGGCTGGCTGCCGCGGACGAGGCGCCCGGGGAGGGCGCTGGTCGGTTCCCCGTTGGCGTAGGTCTCCTCGCCCGCGACGATCGTGTGCAGGTAACCGTCGGCCCGCTGCACGAAGCGACGGCCACCGGCGGGGAGGTCGTGCACGATCGCGGGGGCGTGCAGGCGCAGGCCGTCCATGTCGATGACGTTGAGGTCGGCCCGCATGCCCGGGGCCACCGCGCCCCGGTCGAGGAGACCGACGAGCGCGGCCGTGCGCGACGTCTGCATGGCCACGACGTGCTCGAGAGGAAGGCGTTCACCGCGCGTGCGGTCGCGCACCCAATGGGTCAGCATCGTCGTCGGGAAGCTCCCGTCGCAGATGGTGCCGACGTGGGCACCGCCGTCGGCCAGGCCAAGCACGGCGTGGGGGTGGGTGAGCATGGCCCGCACCGCCTCCAGGTCGCCGTCGGCGTAGTTGAGGAACGGCACGTACAGCAGGCCGCGGCCGTCGTCCGCGAGGGCGGCGTCGTACACAAGCTCCTCGGTGGCGACGCCGGCCCGGGCCGCCTCGGCCGCGATGTTCGCGTCCGGCGGCGGTTCGTAGTCGGGCGGGTCACCCAGGCGGAAGACGTGATCCCACGGGAACAGGGGCGGACGCCCGCCCATCTCGGCGAGGATCGTGGCCCGCACGTCGTCGCGCCGGAGGGCCTCGACGTCGGCGCCGATGGAACGGGCCGTCGGTGAGGCGCCGAGGGGATTGATGGTCGCCTGGAGGCCGAGCAGCACGCCGACGGGACGGGCCGCCACCTGCGCGGTGACGCGCACGTCGCGCTCGTTGGCGGCGCTGATGGCGTCGAGCAGCGAGCGCCAACCCTCGGGCCTGGTGTCGACCTGGGTGAGTGAGATCGAGAGCGGCCGACCCGACGCTTCGGCCATGCCGAGCACGGAGGCCAGCTCCTCGCGTGGGTCGGTGAAGTCGGAGACCACCTGGAGGACGCCTTTGTCGACGGCGGCCAGCCCCTGGGCGATCCCCGCCAGCTCACTGGCGGCCGCGGTCAAGGTCGGCGTCCAGTCGCCGCGGCTGGTGCGGTGGTTGCGCGTCCGCGACGTCGTGAAGCCCAAAGCGCCGGCGTCGACGGCCTCGCCCGCCAGCCGTGCCATCTCGGCGACCTCCTCGTCGGTCGCCGGATCCCGCGCCGCGCCACGGTCGCCCATGACGTAGAGGCGCAGGGCGCCGTGGGGCACCTGGGCGGCGACGTCGACGTCGCGGGGATGGCGCTCGAGCGCGTCGAGGTAGTCGGGGAAGCTCTCCCAGTCCCACGCCAGTCCCTCGTGCAGCGCCGTGCCCGGGATGTCCTCGACGCCCTCCATGAGCTCCACGAGCACGTTGTGGTCGGACGGGCGGACGGGGGCGAACCCGACGCCGCAGTTGCTCATGACCACGGTGGTGACGCCGTGCCACGCCGACGGCGTGATGCGCTCGTCCCACGTGGCCTGGCCGTCGTAGTGGGTGTGCACGTCGACGAAGCCGGGCGTCACCACGGCACCGTCGGCGTCGATGCGGCGACGGCCCTGGCCGACCTCGGCCGCGGTGCCGACGGCGGTGATGCGGTCGCCGTCGACGCCCACGTCGGCCGGCCTCGGTGGCGCCCCGGTCCCGTCGACGACGGTCCCGCCGGCGATCACCAGGTCATGGGTCATACGGTCACCTCTTTGATGGCGGGGAGGACTTCCCCGACGAACATCTTCTGGGCGAGGCGGGCCTCGTCCTGCTCGGCGTCGATCGACGGGCCCACGACGATGAACCGGTCGACGCCGAGGGCGGCGAGCTCACGCAGCCGGGCCACGCAGTGTGCGGCCGGGCCGACGATGCCGAAGCGATCGATGAACTCGGCGGTCAGTCGCGCCGCCTGCGGTGAGCCGGCGCGCGTGTGCTGGTTCATGTCGTAGCGGTCGTGGACGTCGTGGAGCACGCGCTCGGACGCGGCGTCGATGGGGCTGCGCACGGTGCCGTCCATGGCTGAGAAGCGGGCGAAGGTCGCGAACCCGCCGGCGCCGATGCGGCGAGCGACTGTCGTGTCGGGATGGGCGATGACGTTCACGAAGGCGCCGATGTGTACCCCGCCCGCGGCCCGCGCCACACCGACTGCCCACGCGACGCGCTCGGGATCGGCACCGACCGCGAGCAGCACCCGGTCGGCGTGCGCGCCGGCGAGGGCCAGCGCCTTGGGGCCGGTCGCGACAACCTCGACCGGTACCGGCCCGAGGTCCTTCGGCAGCCAGTGCAGCCGGCTGTCGGATGGCGCGTCGGCCAGGCCGAGGACCTCGACGGGGCGGGCACCGTCGCGCTCGTAGGCGCGGAGATCGTCGAAGGCGACCGGCTCGCGGCGGAGATACGAGCGGGTGACTCGCACGAAGCGCTCGAGCTCGGCCACCGGCGCAGGCGCCATCCCGAGGTGGGCGAGGGCCGAGTCGCCCCGGCCGATCCCGAGGTGGGCCCGCCCACCGGAGGCCACGTGCACGCTGGCGATGGCCGCGGCTGCCGCCGCCGGGTGGCGGGTGGCCGGGTTGGTGACGCCCGTGCCGAGGTGGAGGGTCGACGTCTCCCGGGCGGCGAGGGCCAGGCCGACGAACGGATCGCCCGCCAGGTTCTGGGAGTCGACGACGACCATGCCGTCGAAGCCCTGGGCCTCGGCTCGAGTGGCGGCGCGAGGAGCGATCGCCACGTGCGACAACCCGACGGTCCAGACCTCCAGAGCCACGCCCGACCTTTCTACTTGGAACGTGCGCGCCGGCCCCGAGGTCGAAGGCGCTACGGAGGTGGCGCGGCGCCGGCGTCCACTGGGGCGCGGTCGCCGTTCGGCGTGTCGGCGAACACCGGCGGGATGCCGGCCAGGCCGAGCTCGGCCATGTCTTCGGCGGCCTCCACCGGACCGCGCACCGCGCCGTGCTGGGCGATCTGGCGCGGCAGGTAGCGCAGGACGAGCAGCGCCGCGACGACGGCCAGCACGACTCCCGTGAGGGCGGCGTAGTGCAGTCCCGCCACGAATGCCTTGTCGGCGTCGGTGGCCAGGCGATTCCCGAGCGCGCCGGGCAGCCGGGCCGCGGCCTCCAATGCCGCCCCGAGCGAGGAGCGGGCGGCACCCTGGTCGGCCTTGGAAAGGTGGGAGATGGCGCCCGCAATCCCGCTGCTGTAGCGGGAGGCGGCCACGCTGCCCAGCACGGCCACCCCGAGGGCCGCGCCCAGCTCACGGGAGGCGTCGTTCATGGCCGAGCCCGCCCCCGCCCGGCGGGGCGGCACGGCCGACATGATCGCCGCGGTCATCGGCGACATGGTGAGCGCGATCCCGCTGACGAGCAGGAACACGCACACCAGCACGTACGAGTACGGCGAGTGCACGGTGAGCAGTGAGAACGCAAGGAACCCGGCAGCCACCAGGCCCATGCCGGTCGCGACCGTCCGGTTGGCACCCACGCGGGCCACGATCCGCGGGGTGAGCGGGGACACGATCATCATGATCGGGGCCATCGGCAAGAAGCGCAGCGCGGCGCTCAGGGGGCTGTAGCCGAGCACGAGCTGGAAGTACTGGGTGATGAGGAACATCACCCCGTACATCGACAGGAAGACGAGCACCATCCCGCCGGTGGCGGTGCTGAACGCCGGGTTGCGGAAGTACGCCATGTCGAGCATCGGCTCGTCGGTGCGCAGCTCCCACACGACGAACAGCGCGACGACCACGAGACCGAGGGCGAAGGCGGCGACGGTGTTGGGGCTCAGCCAGCCCTTGCTGGGCGCCTCGATCAGCGCGTAGACGAGCCCCGAGATGCCCACGATCGACAGGCCGGCGCCGACCAAGTCGAGCGGCGCCTCTTCGGGGTCCTTCGACCGCGGGACGAGGAAGGCGCCGAGGGCGAGGGCGACGACGATGATCGGAATGTTGATCAGGAACACCGAGCCGTACCAGAAGTGGCCGAGGAGCCAGCCGCTCGACACGGGGCCGATGGCGCCCGCCGCGCCCGTCACGCCCGCCCACACCGCGATGGCCTTCGCCCGCTCCTCGGGCGGGAAGACGTTGACGAGGATCGACAGCGTCGACGGCATGATGAACGCGGCGCTGGCGCCCATCAGGGCGCGACTCGCGATCAGCTGCCACATCTCCGTCGACGCCGACGCGAGCACGGCGGCGAGGAGAAAGCCGAGCAGGCCCAGTTGCAGCGCGCCCTTGCGGCCGAACCGGTCGCCGATGGCGCCGGCGGTGAACAGGAGCCCGGCGAAGATCAGGGAGTAGGCGGCCACGACCCACTGGAGCTGCGACGTCGAGGCGTGCAGGTCGCGGGAGAGGGTGGGAATGGCGACGTTGAGGCTGGAGTTGCCCACGAAGACGATCAGCAGGCTGAGGCACAGCACTGCGAGCGTCCACCAGCGGCGGGCGTGCATCACGTCGGCGTCGGGCACCGGAGCAGTGTGGCAGACACTGCCGTCTGACACAATATGACATTAGTCATCTTGTGCCAAGTGCCGGCTGCTGCGATACTCCGACTATGCCAACGGTCGGGCTCCGTGAGCGCAAGAAGGAGCAGACGAGGGACGCCCTCGCCCAGGCCGCGCTCGAGCTGTTCGCGGAGCGGGGCTTCGACCAGGTGACCGTCGAGGAGATCGCCGCCGCCTGCGACGTCTCGCCCCGCACGTTCTTTCGGTACTTCGGCTCGAAGGAGGACGTGCTGTTCGCGGACAGCGACCGGCGCTGCGACCACCTGTTGGCGTCGATCGCAGAGCAGGACCCGGCGGTGCCGGCGTTCGATGCCCTGGCGGGCGCGGTGCGCGAGCTGGCCGGCGACTACGCCCCCGAAGGCGAGCGTTTGCGGGCTCGTCACGCCATTCTTCGATCGACTCCTTCCCTCGCGTCGCGAAACGCCGAGCGCCAGCAGGGGTGGGAAGGCAAGGTCATCGACGCGCTGCGGACGTCGGGCCGGGCGCGGGGGATGAGCGACCTCGACCTGCGGCTGATGGTGGCGTCCACGACGACCGCCCTTCGGGTCGCCATCGAAGACTGGACGGCATCGGCCGGCGAAGGCGACCTCCAGCGTCGTGTCGACGCCGCCCTCCACTATCTCCGCGTCGGCCTGGGCGGCGATTGACCTAGGCGACCGGACCGCTCGCCAGCTGGACGGTCGCGGTCTGCGGCTGCCCGTTCGAGTCCGTCCATCCGACGCTCACCCGATCGCCGGGGTGGTGCTGGCGGAGGATCGAGCTGAGGTCGGTGGGCGACGTGACTCGCGTCCCGTTGATCGAGGTGATCACGTCGCCGGCGGCGATGCCCGCCTTGGCGGCCGCCGTGCCGGAGAGGACACCGGCGACGTCCGCGCCCGACGTGAAGTTCCGCGAGGTCGCAGGCCGAACCTCGACGCCCAGGAACGGGCTGGGGCCGATGTGCACGGTGGAGGAGCTGTGCCCCGCCGTGATCTCGCGGGCGATCGAGATGGCCCTGTTCACCGGGATGGCGTAGCCCTGCCCTCCCTCGGGGTTGCGGAAGTTGAAGCGGCTGGAGCCCGCGGTGTCGATGCCGACGACGCGGCCCGCGCTGTCGACCAGCGGGCCGCCGGAGTCCCCTGACAGAAGGCGGGCGCTGGTCTGGATGAGGCCGGTTAGCTGCTCGGCCGCGCCGGAGTCGTCGGCGGCGGTGATCGAACGGTTGAGGCCGGTCACCGTGCCCTGCGACTCGGCCGGTGTCCCGCCGACGCCGCCGGCGTTGCCGATGGCCACGACGTCCTGGCCGACCGTCAGCGTCGACGAGTCGCCGATCTTCGCGGTCTTGAGGCCCGAGGCGTTGGCCAGCTGCACCACGGCGATGTCATCGGTGGCGTCGTAGCCGACGACGGTGCCGCTGTAGGTGTGGCCGTTGCCCACGTCGGTGACCGAGACGCTCGTCGCGCCGGCGACGACGTGGTGGTTGGTGAGGATCTCACCGTTCGGCGTGAGCACGATGCCCGTTCCTGCGGCCTTGGCGTTCTGGTAGCCGAGCGTCGTTGTGACGTCGACGAGGGCGGGGTCGACGACGGCGCCCAGCGACGACGGCGCGGTGGGCGCGGCAACGGTCGCGCCTGGGTCGGCGAACCGCGTCCCGCGTCCGAAGCGGTAGGCGGCGGCCGAGGCGAAGAGGATTGCGACGATCGTGAGGGCCACGATGGCGAAGGCGATGGCCCAGGGATTCCGCCGCGGTCGCGGAGGCGGAGCGTCCCACTGGGGCGTCCCCCATGCAGGCGGAAGCCAGTCGCCCGGGCCGCCCGGTTCCGGGCCCGCCGGGTCGACGCCGTCAGAACGGTCGAGGTCGCTCTCGATCATCGCTCAGGTACTACGTCGCCAACCTCAGAGCGGACTGGGAACGTGATGAGTGAACGCACGGAGTGCGGATGTCGCCGGTGCGAACACTCGTCAAGGTCACAGCCTCCCGAATGTAAGCCCGAACGACCTCGTATGTACTCCCGCGAACGCGTGGAGATCAGGCTGGTTCGCTAACCCCGATCGGCCTCGATGCGGGACCGAAGGCCGCCGACCAGGGTGTCGAGGACGGCGTCGACTTCGGCGCGCGCGTCGACGGGTTGCGGTGAGCGGGCGATGTAGAGGGCGGCGCCGTACAGCCCGCCAAGGGCGACGTGGACGAGTGGTTCGACGGCCAGGCCGGGCAGGAAGGTCTCGACCAAGGGCGTGAGGACCGTTCGCAGCATCGGGAGCTCGGTGTGCTCGATGCCGCCTTCCCACACGTCCTGGGCGAGCACCGGCACGCTGTCGAGCACGACCACGCGGCGGAAGGCGGGCTCGAGGCAGGCGTCGAGGAAGGCGGACAGCCCGGCCCGCACGCCGGCCCAGGGCTCGGGCCCGGCAAGGGCGGCGGCCACGACCGCCGACGCCGTCTCGGCCTGGACCTCGTCGTAGACGGCACGGAACAGGGCGTCCTTGCCGGAGAAGTGGTGGTACAAGGCGCCCCGGGCCACGCCCGCCCGCTGGATGATCTCCTCCACCGACGTGGCCTGGTACCCGCGCTCGGTGAACAGCTCCCGGGCGGTCGAGACCAGGAGCTGCCGGGTCGCTGCGGCCTGTCGCTCGCGCAGCGTTTTGACGGCCATGGGTGGGATCGTACAGACTGACCGTCAGTCGGTGACCGATCAATGGTCGGTCAATGGAAGGAGGATCGGTGGATTCCACGATTGAGCGGCACAGCGGGCAGGGCGCGGTTCGACAAGTCGACCCGCCCGCCGAAGCCCGGGCCCGCAGCACGCTGGCCCACGTCGACTACGCCGACACATTCGTCGTCGAGACGGCGAGGGCACAGGACCGCACGGCCGAGCAGTGGGCCCGGGCGACCCTGGAGGCGGCACCGGAGGGGCTGCGGAAGTCGTTGCGGGTGGCGTGGCGTGCGCTCGGCGCCCGGCTCGGTCCGACCGATGACGCGAGGTTCGTCCTCGGGTGGCCGGTTCGGCAGAGCGCGCCCGACTTCGTGCTGCTCGGCGGTACGTCCTGGCTCGGGATGCAGGCCGAACTGCTCTTGGAGCGCCGTGAGGACTCACTGCTATTCGCCACGTTCGTGCAGCACGACACGCCGTTCACGCGCCTCGTGTGGGCGTTTGTCGAGCGCCCGCATGTGCGGGTCGTTCGCCACGTCCTCGAGCAGGCCCGGCGGCGGCCGTGAAGGTGCCGAACAGTGAGCACACCTCACGGCCGTGGCGCATCCACGAGTTGACGTCCGACTTCCGGCTCGAGGACGTGTGGGCGCCGCCGGGTTCGGGCAGTGGCGATGACTTCGCGCGGGTGATCGACGTCGTCACCTCCTACGACCCAGCCAAGAGCTCGTCGTGCGCGGTGCGCACCCTGTTCGCGGCTCGGTGGAAGCTCGGCGAACTGCTCCGGCTGGACCGACCGTCGACCGGCGTGGGTGCCCGCGTCCCGACACTCCGCGATCGATTGCCGGCCGACCTCCGCGACGCCCCAAGGCCCGAGTTCGACTCGCTGCCGTTCACGTCGCTGTACCTGCTCGACGACGAGTTCGCGGCCGAGGCCGCAAACGAGACCATGCACGGCGTCCTCCACATCGGACGCATCCCTGAAGGTGCGGATCGGTTCCGCGTCCAGGTCGCCATCCTGGTGAAGCCCAACGGCCTGCTTGGCGATGCCTAC
The DNA here is from genome assembly GCA_035948135.1 of Acidimicrobiales bacterium. GTDB lineage: Bacteria > Actinomycetota > Acidimicrobiia > Acidimicrobiales > AC-14 > CADDZP01. The sequence continues at coordinate 11,411 of DASZJL010000066.1, forward strand.
ATGGCCCTCATCAAGCCGTTCCGCTATCTCTTCGTCTATCCGCCGATGCTGCGCGAGCTGACGCGCGCGTTCGGGAGTCAGTCTCCCTCGGGCTCCTCGTCGAGCTTTTCGAACATGGTGCCCTCGTCGCCGGGATAGCAGTGAACGTGGAAGAAGCTCACGATGTCGCTGGACATACCGCGCACGCGCGCCGCGACGATGTTCGAGTCGTTGCGCAACACGGGCTTGCGGCAGATGGGGCAGTTGTCGATGGTGACCATCGCGCTAACGGCGGCCACGGGCCGGGGGCAGTACGCCAGCGGCCTCGACGACGGCGTCGAGCGCGCCGCTGAGCACGGGTCCCAGTCGCCCTTTGCGCCCGCCGTCCAGCCACATGTGGAAGGCGATGCGGTACGTGGTCATCACCATGCCGGCCCACACCCGCGGCCGCGCGTCGGCGTCGATGGAGACGCCGAGGCGGCCGGCGACGAACGCGGCGAGCATCTGGGCCGTCTCGGCCTCGAGAATCGTGCGCTCGTAGGCCCACACCTTCTCGGTCGAGATCTTCTGGAGCAGCCGGATGTCCTTCTCCTGCTTCTCCATGGCCTCACCGAATTGGCGGACGACCGTCGTGAGTGAGACGAACGGGTGCTCGGTCGCGGGCCGTTCGTCGAGGGCCGCGGCGAATCGCGCCCGGTCGTCGGCCGCCCGGGCGAAGAGGACGGCCTCCTTGGTGGGGAAGTAGCGGAAGAAGGTCCGCGGCGCGACCTCGGCCCGGGCTGCGATCTCATCGACCGTCGTGGCCTCGAACCCGTGTTCCTGGAAGAGGTCGAGGGCCGCGGCGACGATGGCGTCGCGCGTGCGGGCGACGCGGCGTTCGCGGAGTCCGGTGGCGACCATCGAGGCCATGGTGGCAGAACTGCCAGTTGGCAGCAATGCCCAATGGCAGAACTGTCAACTGGTGTTGACGTCTCCGACACCTGCGGGTCAGAACGCGTGTCGAACCCGGTTCGTGTCAGTGATACGGCAGCGTGAAGATCCGGAACGCGGCGTAGCCGAGGCCCACGGCCGCGAACAGCAGGACGAACGCTCGCAAATTCAGCCAGTCGAAGCGTGTCGAGATGCCGGCGAAGAACAGGACTGCGGCGAAAAACACCGTCGTCAGCACGTACGCGTCGGTGTGGTCGGTGGCCACCTTGCCCTGCTCGAAGCGGAGGTCGCCGACGCGCTCGAGGGCGTCGGCCTTGGTGACGTTGGCGAGCTGGTACTGCGGCAGGGCCAGGGGGCTGGCGATGGCGTTCGGGTTGTGGAGCGGGTCCTCGCCCTCCCATGCGTTGAAGGCGGGGAGGAACTCGGGGCGGAACCGGCGCTCGTACAGGGCCGTCAGTTCTTGGTTGCCCTGGGTCTTCACCTCGAGCCACCGGTTGAAGTTCAGGAGGTCCTGGAGTCGGTCCTGACTGGCCAACGTGCTGGCCCGGTTGGCTTGGGAGCGAGCGGTGTTGGCCTGGGCGTAGAGGCGAGACTGGAAGCCGCTCCACTTGGCTGCCTGGTAGCCGCTCCACGCGATGCCGAGCGTCGCCAGCGAGAGCAGGACCGCGGCCACCAACTCGTACACGCGCTCGGGGCCTCGCGGAGGAGGCTCCGAACGGGTGAGCTCCTCGGGCGCGTGGATGTGGACGTGCTCCGACACCGGGCGCGGAGACTAAGCGGCCACCCGGTGTCGATCGCGGTTAGAGCGCAGCCGGCTCGACGGCGGCGATGCGGTCCATGGCCGGGCCGAAGGTCGACTCCAGCCACCCTCCCGGGTCGTCCCCGATGGCGCCGGTGACGAGCGTCGACACGCCGATCTTGGCCAGCCGCTCGGCACCCGCCACCACGTCGTCGACCGACGCGTCCGGCGGCAAGTCGCGGTACATGGCGGTGACCTCGATCTCCTTCGGGTCGCGCCCCACGTCGTCGCAGTGGCGGCGGAGGACGTCGAGCTTCTGGGCCACTTCGTCGGGCCCACCGAAGATGTTGCACGCGTCGGCGTACTGGGCGACGAGCCGGAGGGTCTTTCGTTCGCCGCTGCCGCCGATCATGATCCGGGGCCGCGGCTGGCTCACCGGCATGGGGCTGCACAGCGTCTCTTCCAGCTGGTAGTGCTTGCCCTTGTAGACGCCGTTGTTGTCGCTCCACATCTGCAGGCAGATCTGGAGCGCCTCTTCCAGCCGCTCGAAGCGCTCCGCCGTCGGTGGGAACGGCACGCCGAGGCCGAGGTGTTCGCGCTCGTACCAGGCGGCGCCGATGCCCAGCTCGGCCCGGCCGCCCGAGACGACGTCGAGGGTGGTGACGGTCTTCGCCAGCAGCCCGGGATAGCGGTAGGTCACGCCGGTGACGAGCAGACGCAAGCGCAGACGCTGCGTGCAGCCGGCGACGAAGCCGAGGGCGGTGTAGCCCTCGAGCATCGGGTCCTCGGCAGGGGCCATCCAGTCCATTTGGAACCAGTGGTCCATGAACGACATGGTGCGGACACCGATCGCCTCGGCCCGCCGGGCCAGGTCGGCGACGCCCGGTCCGATGCCCGCCGGGCCGCCGGCCCAGTCGAAGCGTGAGACGTGGAGGTCGAGGTTCATGGCTCCTTCCTACCCCCAACCTTGCGGCCGGCCAGCGCGGGGGTGTTCACTCTGAGTGCTGTCAGCGCTCGGGGACCGCTGAATCGGAGGAATGCAGTGCGGCTGGGGCTACGAGGACTGGCCAGGGCTACCGCCGGTGCGGCGGGCACCTGCCTCGTCGCTGCCGTCGTGGGCGCGGCGGTGATGGCCGTCGGTTCGGGCGCGGTCGCCACCGCCGTCGACGGAAACGACTCGTGGACGGTCACCGTCGGACCCGCCAGCCGGCAGTTGTCCCCGGGCACCGAGGCGACGATGTCCTACGACGTGCGCAACGCCGCGCCGGGCGCGCTGCGCCTGCGGGGCACCACGGCCAGCATTCGTCCGACGAGTGCCGGTGACGGCTGCCCCGCCGAGTGGTTCCGCATCAACGCCAACACGGTGCCGACCGACGTCGACGTCGCGCCGGGCGACGCGGTGCACGGCTCACTGGTTCTCCGATTCGACGACGCACCCGGCTCTCAAGACGAGTGCAAAAACATCGACCTCCAGGTCGTGGTCACGGTCACCTGAGGACATTGCCGCCCGCTCGGCGGCTGCTGGCATAGAAAGAGTCGTGGCCGCCGGGCTGGCAGGCGTCGATCTGACCGACCTTGACAACTTCGCGGACGGGTTTCCGCACGAGGTCTTCGAGCAGCACCGGGCCGAGGCGCCGGTGTTCTGGCACGAGCCGACCGAGCACACGCCTGGCGGCGAGGGGTTCTGGTCGGTTGCGACCTACGCCGAGGTGCTGAACGTGCTGACGGACCCGACGACGTACTCATCGGAGACGGGCGGCTCGCGCCAATACGGCGGCACGCTGATCGAGGACATCCCGGTCGCGGGCGTGGTGCTGAACATGATGGACGACCCTCGGCACGGCCGGATCCGACGTCTGGTCAGCAAGGGCCTCACGCCGCAGACCGTGCGCCGGCTCGAAGAGGAGCTCCGGCGTCGGGCGGGCGTGCTGCTCGACGCGGTACCCGACGGAAACCCGGTTGACTTCCTCGTCGCCGTGGCGGCGGAGCTGCCCATGCAGATGATCTGCATGCTGCTCGGCGCGCCCGAAGAAGATCGGTACGCGTTGTTCGCCGCAGTCGAGCCCGGCTTCGACGTCCGCGCCGGCGACGCCCGAGCGGGCGCGTGGCCGAAGACCGACATGTTTGGCTACATCAAGGATCTCATCGCCGAGAAGCGGGGCCACCCGACCCACGACATGCTCTCGGCAGTCGTCCACGCCCGCCTGGAGGACGAAGACCCGCCGACGCTCACCGACGACGAGCTGCTTCTGTTCTTCAGCCTGTTGTTCGCGGCGGGGAGCGAGACGACTCGCAACGCCATCTCCGGCGGCCTGGCCGCCCTCATCGACAACGCCGAGCAGCTGCAGGCGCTGCGAGCGAAGCCGGAGCTCATGCCCACCGCGATTGAAGAAGTGCTGCGGTGGACGACACCGTCCCCGTCGAAGCGGCGAACGGCGACGCGTGCGGTTCAGCTCAGCAGCCACCTGGTCGAGTCCGGCGACAAGGTCGTGATCTGGGAGGGCTCGGCGAACAGGGACGAGAAGGTGTTCGACGACTCGATGTCCTTCGACATCACACGCGAGCCGAACCCGCACCTCGGGTTCGGGCACGGCGTTCACTTCTGCCTGGGTGCCAACTTGGCCCGCCTCGAGATCCGCGTGCTCTACGAGGAGCTGTTCGCCCGGTTCAATGAGATCGAAGCTGCGGGCCCAATCGAGTGGACCCGCAGCAACCGCCACACTGGTGTCCGTCACCAGCCGCTGGTGCTGCGGCGGTAGCGCTCACCGGAAGAAGCGTCGCTCCTGCTACGCCCCGAGGAGTAGGCGACGATCTCCGCCGGGATGACGACCATCGCCCGGCTCGTCGTCACACTGGGGACGTGGATCGCATCACTCTCCGAAAGACCGCCGCCGTGATGGCCGGCATCGCGGTGAGCTTGTTCATCGCCTCGGCCCTGCACCTGTCCGGTGGTGTTCACGGTCGCTCCGACATGTTCGACCCCGACGATGCGGGCATCGCAGAGGCGATCATCGGCGTGGTGCTGCTCGGGGCTGCCGTCGCCATGAGGCGTATGCCGGCGAAGGCGCGCACGATCGGTCTCGCGGCGACCGGCTTCGCCATCGCCGGCTTCGGCGTCGGTCTCACCATCACCTCGCAGGGCGGCCACGCGCCCGACATCGCGTACCACCTGGTCGTGCTGCCGATCCTGATCGGGACGTGCGTCGCTATCGCTCGGAGCGGTAAGTCTCGAGGCGCTCGACGAGCTCCCGTGGCCGGCTGAGCGCCGGCAGGTGACCGCCGTCCATCTCGTCGGGTGTGATGCCCAGTCGCTCTTTCACGACGCGTCGCTGGAACTCGGCCGGGAAGAAGCGGTCGTCCCGGCACAGGAGGAAGCTGGTGGGAACGTCCGGCCACGGCGGCATCGGCCGCACCTCGCTGAACGGTGTACCCGACTGGTTGCGCACGTGGCCGGCCGACTCGGCGGCCACGTCCGGCGGGACATCGTGGAGGAACAGTGCCAGGGGGTCGAAGTCGTCGGGCCTGCCGTCTTGTTCGGCCTTCTCGCGTTTGGCTTCGGCGTGGCCAGTGTTCGCCCACCACTCACCCGCCGACTCGCCCGGTCGCGGGGTCATGGCGGCCACCAGAACGACGAGGTCGACGGGCACGGCCTCGCACACCAGCGGCGCGGTGAAACCGGCCATGGACTGGGCGACCAGGATCACGTCGGCGCGGTCGCCGATGGCATCAATGGCAACGCGGGCGTAGTCGTCGATGCCGGCGGCGTCGTCGTCGCACGGCAGGTCGGGTGCGACCACGTCGTGCCCCAGGTCCCGAAGCAGGGGCGCGACGCGATGCCAATACCAGGCGTCAGACCCAGCCCCGTGGAGCAACACGTACGTCGCCATCTGGATCTACGACGCTGACATGCGACGCGACTCATCGCTTGGGCCGCCGAGAGAATCGTTTGACATCGAACAGTTTGATATCTAACATCGAGCCATGCCGCCGCCGCAGACCGAGCCCATCGGCCTCGAGGTCGCCCGCACGGCCAAGGTCCTGAGCCGGGCGTTCGACAGCGCCCTCGCCGGCCGGGACGCCTCGCTCCCCACCTGGCTCGTCCTGGTGTCGCTCATGGGCCAGCGCCACGGTCGGCAGCGGGACGTAGCCGAGGCCGTCGGCGTGGAGGCGGCGACGCTCTCCCACCACCTGAACCGCATGGAGGCGGCCGGGTTGGTGACACGCCAGCGAGACCCCGACAACCGGCGGGTGCATCAGGTCGCGCTCACGCCGTCGGGCGAGGCCACGTTCCGCGCCCTCGTGCCGCACGTGGCGACGTTCGACGAACAACTGCGGGCCGGCTTCAACGACGACGAACTGGCGCAGCTTCGAGGATTCCTCGACCGCCTGCGCGCCAACGCAGCCCAGGGAGGTTCACGATGACGATGAACGGAAAGGTCGCCCTCGTTACTGGTGCCAGCCGCGGGATCGGCGAGGCCGTCGCCCGTGCGTATGCCGACGCCGGTGCCGCGGTCGTACTCGCGGCCCGACACGGCGAAGCGCTCGAGCGCGTCGCTGGCGACCTCGACAACGCTCTGGCCGTTCCAACCGATGTGACCGATGAACACTCGATCGCCAATCTCGTCGAGCGGACGCTCTCGGCGTTCGGCCGCCTCGACGTGGCGTGCAACAACGCCGCCCATGGCGACCACATGCCGACGTTGCTGGCCGACATCCCCGTCGAGCGGTTCGACGCCGCGCTCGGCGTCAACCTGCGCGGCGTCTTCCTGGCCATGAAGCACGAGATCCCGGCGATGTTGGCAACCGGTGGCGGCGCCATCGTGAACATGTCCTCGACTGCCGGCCACCACGGCGTGAGCGGGTTGTCCGACTACGTGGCCACCAAGTGGGGCCTGGAAGGTCTCACGCGTGCCGCTGCCCTCGACTACGCCGCCGATGGTGTACGCGTCAACGCCATCGCCCCGGGACCGATCCTCACCGACGGCCTGGCCCAGGCCGGCCCCGACGCCCAACGGGCGGCGGCCTCCGCCATGCCCATGCAGCGCATCGGACAGCCGGGAGAGGTGGCGGCGGCCGCGGTGTGGCTGTCCTCGGACGAGTCCGCCTTCGTCACGGGCACGACGCTGATCATCGACGGAGGCGAGCTGGCCGGCGTGCGAGCCTTCGTCAGGCCGAAGGCGCCACAGGCATCTGCAGCACGCTGACGCCCCGAAGGTCGAGCCACACCCGCCCCTCGCCGCGGACCAGCCGCACGTGCACGGCCTCGCAGCCCGCGCAGCGCAGCACCATCCCCGGCGCCCGCGTGTAGGCGTGCAGCTCGGCGATGGGCCGGGTGTCCCCGCATTCGACGCACGTGGTCTGAGCCGTGGTGACGTCGACCGCGAACACCATGGCGAGATCTCCTGCGGCGGCATTCCCGTCGAAGGGCGCCCCGTTCATCTCAGCTGCTGGACTCATCTCAGGCTCCTGTCGGTCCGAAGCGTTCGGTCTTGACGTTCAGCTCGTCGTGTCCCAACCCCACGAGGTCGTTGGCGACCGCCTCCACGAACGGGGTCGGCCCACAAACGAAGCAGCGGGGCCCGACCGAGGGGGGCCAGCCGGCCTCGCCGAGCAGGTCGGCCCCGACGCGGCCCTTCCGGCCGTCCCACGCCGGGTCCTGCTCACGGGTGAGGGTGATCGTCACGGCTCGGTGGGGGTCCTCGGCGAGCTTGGCGAGCTCCTCGCGGTAGAGGACGTCGGCGAGGGTCCGCGCCGAATACACGAGGTGCATGGCCGCATCGCTGCCGATGGCGGCGTGGTGGCGGAGCATCGCCATCAGCGGCACGACCCCCGATCCGCCGCCGACGAGGAGCACCGGTCGGGTGTCGTCGCCCTCCCACACGAAGTAGCCGCCAATCGGCCCTCGCAGTTCGATCTGGTCGCCGATGTCGAGGTCGCCCGCCAGGTAGGGCGACACCTCGCCGTCGTCGATGCGCACGACAGTGAGCTCCAGCTGCTCGCTGCCGGGCGCCGATGCGATCGAGTAGCTGCGCTGGGCCTGGTAGCCGTCTTCGGCCGTGAGTCGCACGTCGACGTGCTGGCCGGCGCGGTGGCCGGGCCAGTCGGGGACGTCGAAGCGGATCGTCACCGCCTGCGCCGTCTCCGGGGTCGACTCGGCGACGGTGGCGACCAGCCACTTCACGGCTGGAGCACTAGTCGCCCCAGTAGCGCTGCTCGCGCCACGGGTCGCCGTAATTGTGGTAGCCGACGCTCTCCCAGAACCCGGGCTCGTCCTCCGTCATCAGCCGCAGGCCCCGCACCCACTTTGCGCTCTTCCAGAAGTAGAGGTGGGGGACGAGCAGCCGGGCCGGCCCCCCGTGCTCGGCCTCCAGCTCCTCGCCGCCGAATCGGAACGCCACCCACGCCTGGCCGTCGAGCAGGTCGGCGAGCGGCATGTTGGTCGTGTAGCCACCGTCGGAAAAAGCGACCACGTACTCGGCGCTGGTCTCGACGTTCTCCATGAGAGTGTCCACGGCCACCCCCCGCCACGTCGTGCCGAGCTTCGACCACTTGGTGACGCAGTGGATGTCGACGGTGACGTCCTCCGCGGGCAACGCCTGGAACTCGTCCCAGGTCCAGCGGCCGGCCGGAGCGCCCGTCTCGTCGACGATCGCGAAGTCCCACTTCTCGAGCGGCGTGAACTGGGTCGGGCCCGCCGTCAGGACGGGGAAGTCGTCGACGACGTACTGGCCGGGCGGGACGAGCCCGGCGCCCGCCTGCCGGCGTCGACCCTTGAAGCCGCGGTTCACGATCGCCATGCGCGCCTCCTCAGGCCGCTTCGCTCCGACTTTCGTGCGTCAATGCCCAATAGTTGTGTATTGACGCACGAAAGTCGACCGGGGATCAGGAAGCGAAGTTGGGCTCCGCCTTCCGGACCGACTCGCTGCGGCCCTTGGGCTCCTCCCAGTCCTCCTGGCGGCCGAGCGCGGTCAGGTCGAGGAAGTAGTACGACCCGCCCGTCGACTCGAGGGCCCGCGCGTACTGCGAGTACGTGTGAAAGACGCGGCCGTCGACCTGCAGGAAGCAGCTCCGGCCGGGCATGTCGTAGGGCTGGTCGGCGGTCTTCATGCTCTCTTGGCCGATGGCCGCGTACTCGTCGAGCGTGCGGAAGTTGTACTCGTCGAAACCACGGGAGGCATCGACGGTCACGCCGAAGTCGTAGTTGAAGTCCGTGCCGGACGACGAGTACCACGGCATCGTCCAGCCCCGCTTGGCCTTGTAGCGCTCGAGCTTCTCGAGCGGCGCCCTCGACACCATGGCGTACGTCGTGTCGCGGGTGTGGAGGTGCTCGAAGAAACCCTCGGAGAGCTCGTCGGTGCCGGCGGTGCAGCTCGGGCACCCGTCCTCCCACTCGGGGTGGAACATGAAGTGGTAGACGATCAGCTGAGGTCGACCCTCGAAGACGTCGGCGAGCGTGACCTTGCCGGCGGGGCCGTCGAACACGTACTGCTTCTCGATCTCGACCATCGGCAGCTCGCGGCGTTCGACGTTCAGGGCGTCGCGTGCGCGTGTCAGCTCCTTCTCCTTCTTCAGAAGCTCGAGGCGCGCGGCGCGCCATTCATCACGTGAGGCGATTCGGGGGAGAGTCATGCACGTAAGACTGCCCAGGATCCGCGAACTAATCGGGCAAAAGTGGCACCTGCATGCCTGTGTGTCGCCCCAGCAGGGTCGCCCGGGTGACGGCCGTGGAGCCGAACCGCTCGAGGACGTCGTCGAGGGCCGCGTCGAGGGCCTCGGTGTGGTTGTCGAAGGGAAGGGTGAGCTGGACGGCGTCGTGGCTGTCGAGGTTGGACACCGCGACACCGACCAGGGTGAGGCCCTGGGCATCGATCAACGGGCCGGCGGTGCGCAGCAAGGTGCGGACGGCCCCCAGGATGGTCTCGGTCTGCGCCGTCGCCCGAGGCAGGGTGTGTGACCGGGTCGCACGCGTGGAGTCGTTGAAGCGCATGCGCAGGACGACCGTGCGGCCCACGCGACCGGCGGTCCGCATGCGACGGGTGACGCGGTCGACGATGGCCACGGCCGCGGCGTCGATGTCTTCGGCGCTCTTGGGGCGCCAGCCGATCGCGTGCTGGGAGCCGATCGACCCCCGCCGGCGGCCGACCTGCACGGAGCGGGGATCGCGGTTGTGGGCGAGGGCGTGCAACTGGCGGCCCGACGCCGGCCCGAGCATCGACACCAGCGTGGGCTGGGCCAGCCTGGCGACCTCGCCGACGGTGGCGATGCCGCGCGCGTGGAGCTTGGCCGCGGTTTTGGGTCCCACGCCCCAGAGGCGCTCGACCGGCAGCGGGTGGAGAAACCCGAGCTCGTTGTCGGGCGGCACGACCAGGAGGCCGTCGGGCTTGGCGACCGCGCTGGCGACCTTCGCCAGGAACTTGGTGCGGGCCACGCCGACGGTGATCGGCAGGCCGACCTCGTCCCGTACTCGCTCCCGGAGGCGCGCCGCGATCTCCCTCGGCGTCCCGGACACCCGGCGCAGGCCGCCCACGTCGAGGAACGCCTCGTCGATCGACAGCCCCTCCACCAGCGGCGTGGTGTCCTCGAAGATCTCGAACACCGCCTTGCTGGCGTCGGAGTACGCCGACATGCGGGGGCTGACGACCACGGCGTGGGGGCAGAGCCGACGCCACTGGCCGCTGCCCATCGGCGTGCGCACGCCGTACGCCTTGGCCTCATAGCTCGCGGCCAGCACGACGCCGCCGCCGACGATGACCGGCCTCCCTCGCAACCGGGGATCGTCCCGCTGCTCGACCGACGCGTAGAACGAGTCGAGGTCGGCGTGCAGGATCGTCGCCTCTTCGGCCACGAACATATGTTCGAAGATGAGTCGGGGCGCCGTCAAGCGTCGTACCTACGTGCTTCGACCACGCCGGGCCCCGACCGTCGTCCTTACGCGGGGTGACGTCGAGGTCGCGACGTGGCCCCTGCCGCCCGGAAGCCGCGCCGACATGGGGGTCGTCGACCAGCTGGCCCGCCTGCAGCTCGAAGCCCGGCGCCTCGGTTGTCAGATCCGGCTCCGCCACGCGTGTGCGGAGCTCGTGGAGCTGATCCGGCTGTCCGGTCTGGAGGACGTCGTCGTCGCCGACGACTGACTCGTTCGCTACGACAGGTGGGTCGGGAGCCCGAAGAACTCGAAGAGGGTCGCGTCGGTGTCGATGAAGTTGTGGTGGCCGACAATGCGGTCGCCCGAGATCTCGATGACCTGCACGCCCCACGGCTTGTGGCCGCCGTCGGGGTCGATCTTGTAGGAGCCGAACGCGTAGGCGCCGTTGGCCGCCGTGGCGAGAAGCCGGGAGCCCTCGCACTCGTGGCCGGCGCCGACGAAGAACTTGCCCATCTCGTCTGGGCCCCGCAGCCAGAAGTTGAATGGCGGCATCGTCATCACCGCGTCTTCGCGCAGCAAGGCGACAAGCGACTCGATGTCGTAGCGCTCGAAGGCGTCGACGTAGCGGGCGAGCAGCTCCTGCTGCTCGGCGTCGCCGGTGCGGACGTCGGTCTCCTCGATCTCGCGCTCGGCGAGCGTGGCCCGGGCCCGCTGGAGGGCGCTGTTCACGGACGCCACGCTGCTGTCGAGCAGCTCGGCGACCTCGGTCGCCTGCCAGCGCAGGACCTCGCGCAGAATCAGGACGGCGCGCTGGCGGGCCGGGAGGTGCTGGAGGGCGGCCACGAATGCCAGCCGGATCGTCTCCCGCTCGGCGGCCAACTCCGCGGGGTCGCCGTTTTCGGGCAGGACCTTGGCGTCGGGGATCGGCGTCATCCACGCCTGCTCGGGGAGCGTGTCGCCCTTGAAGGAGTCGGCCGTGTAGGGGCCGCCGATGTCCATGGCCCGGGCCCGGCGCTGCCGGCCCCGGAGCATGTCGAGGCACACGTTGGTGGCGATGCGGTAGAGCCACGAGCGCACTGATGACCGACCCTCAAAGCTGTCGAGGGCCTTCCAGGCGCGCACCATCGTGTCCTGGACGGCGTCGTCGGCCTCGAACGCGGACCCCAGCATCCGGTAGCAGTAGCCGGTGAGCTCGCGGCGGTACTGCTCGAGGTCTTCGAAGCGGACGTCGGCGGCGTCAGAGCGAACGGCCACGGGCGCGGAGTCTACGAGCGTCATGCCGGTTGGACGTCCGGGACGGCCGGAACTCATCGGTCTTCGACCGGTGATCGTGCCGCCTACGGTGGCGCCCCGAGCGACGACATCGAGCTTGGCTCGATGTCGAACCGCTCGATCGGTCATCGAATCACGGCCAGATGGTCCGCCAGCCACGAAGCGTCCTTGACGGCGTACCCCTTGTAGTCGTTGTTGAAGTAGGCGTAGACGTCGTGGCCCTGGGCCAGCCAGGCGTCGAGGCGCTCGGCCACTGGCTCCAGGCGCTTCTCGCCGTATCGCCCCCAGTACTTCCGCTTGAGGGCCTGGGGGCCGTGGAACCGGACGTAGGTCCAGTCGGTCGTGAGCTCCCAGGGGTGGTCGGGCAACAGGTCGTGGATGCAGAGCGCGGCGCCGTGGGACCGCAGGACCGCGAACGTGTCCTCATGGACCCACGAGGGCTCGCGCAGCTCGACCGCCCACCGCAGGTGCTCGGGGGCGACCGAGAGGAACTCGTCGAGGCGGGCGGTGTCGCGCTTCCACTTCGGAGGCAGCTGTACGAGCGTCGGGCCGATGGATGCGCCCAGGCGCTCGACGCGGTCGAGGTGGTTGGGGAGCCACGACGCCGCGTCCCGCAGCTTCATGCGGTGCGAGCCGAAGGCTCCGAGCTTGACCGCGTACTCGAATCCGGTGGGCGCCTGTGCCGCCCACTTCTCCACGGTCGTCGGCGGCGGCAGCCGGTAGAAGGTGTTGTTGATCTCGACCGTGTCGAAGAGCGTGGCGTAGTACTCGAACCAGGCCCGCTGCGGCAGCTTCTCGGGGTACACGACGCCCCGCCAGTCCTTGTACATCCACCCCGAGCACCCAACACGGGCGCGCCCCCGCGCCGCCATTTCGCGCCTGGCGGCTAGCGGCGCCACCAGCGCTTGCGCCTGGCAGGGGCGGCGAGCACGGGGGGCCGGGGCGGGCGGATGCCAGGGCACTGGCGGGCCCGGTGGTTCTCGAGCAGGACGTCGCTGGGTTTGCCGCTGGCGTCGACGATCTTCATCCCACAGTCGGGACATGAGAGCTGTGTCCCGAGCCGCCCCTCAACACGGAGCGGCCGTTGCCGCCGCTTGTTCGCCATTGCCCTCCGACTTTCATGCGCGGAGAGTCGATTATCGACCCTCCGCGCACGAAAGTCGGGACACTGCCGCCCGCTAGGCGGCCTTGCGGGCCTCGTTCTCGTCGTCCGCCGCGGCGTCGGCCTCCACGCCCTCCTCGGGGCTGCGCACGTTGGCCGCGATCACGCCGACGATTATGCCGGCGAAGATGCCGAGCCAGCCGATCAGACCACCGAGGTTGAGGCCGAACATCTTGTCGAGCGACGCCGCCCCGCCGTCGCCGATGGCGATGGCGCCGGCTGCGATGGCGAGGACCATCGGGTACTCGTAGCCGTTGTTCTGGGCCCACGCCCCGTTCTCGACGTGCACGGCGAAGATGGCGTTGATCATCGTCCCGATGATGGCGGCGGCCGCCAGCGGGGTGAGCAGGCCGAGGAACAGCAGCAGGCCGCCGCCCGCCTCGGCAATTCCGCCCAGCACGGCGTACTGCTTCCCGGGCCGGTACCCCAGCGACTCCATGAAGCCGCCGGTCCCCTCGACGCCGTGGCCGCCGAACCACCCGAAGAGCTTCTGGGTGCCGTGCCCGATGAACAGGGCACCGACAACCAAGCGCAACACCAGCAATCCGAATCCCATGAGCGCACCTCCGAGTGCAACGGCTGGTGCCGTACCTACCCAACAAGCCGTCGGGGCCAACCGGCCGCCGGGTGTCGCCAAAACGTCAGCGAGTAGACATCTGCGGGTGTCACGCCCGGTCGCCGTCGTGTGTCTCTGGGGGCTGGCGGCCCTGGCGGGTGGCGCCCTCTGTGCTCGCGCCGCCGCCCAGATCGTGACCACGCCGACCACCGAGGCGACATCGGCCAGCACCGAACCGCCGACCGCGCCCGCGACGACGGCCAGGGCCGCCACCACCCGGCCCACCGTGCCCAGGACGGTGCGCCGCTCCTCCACGAGCGGCCCGAGCACGACCCCGCCGAGCACGGCCCCCACCACGGTGGCGGGCACGCTGCCCCCGACCACGGCGGGGCCGGGGCCGGCCCTCTCGACCATCCCCGTGGAGGACACTCGGCCGGGCGAGGGCAAGATGCCGGCCTGGCCCCTGGTGCTCAGCGGGGTGGGATTCGCCGGTGCCGCGTCCATCCTCGGCTGGCACTGGCTGCACACCCGGCCCCGCTGACCGCCCCCGTGGGGTTTCTGGGCCAGGCGGGGCGTGGTAGCTTCGTCCGGTTCGTGGACGGGCGCGCCCTCGGTGGGAGCGCCCCGCGAGGACCACCTACAGGCGAGGATTCCAAACCAATGACTTCCGCAAAGAAGGCACGACTGGCGGGCGGTGTGTGCATCGCCGGGGCGACCGGCGTGGCCGCCGTCGCCGTGGCCCTGCTCGGTCCGGCGGCCGGAGCCGCCACCCATGCCGGCGGCGACTCGACCGGGACCGGCAGCGCCAACGGCGGCTCGGGTGGCTCCCCGAGCGTCGTCATCTCCCCTGTGGCCCAGACCGGCAACTCCGGCGACGTCCATGCGTCTTCAACGGCGACCAACACGGGCAACACCGGCCCGGCGTCGTCCACCGCCATCTCCAACCCCGTGGCCATCAGCGGCAACTCCGGGTCCACCGGGGGGAGCGGCAGCGCCAACTCGACCCAGCGCAGCGGCACGGCGTCCAGCGTTACCGCCAGCAAGCTGACCGCCTCCTCGTCGAGCGGCTCGGGTCTCTCGGCGTCGATCGCCTCCGAGACGGCGACGTCGACCTCGAAGGCAGCCGGCAAGGTGCAGGACGCGGTCGCCCGCATCGACTCGTCCAGCACCACGGACAACTCGACGGGCACGACGTCGGCGGTCAGCGCCACGTCGGCGGCCGATCCCGCGCCGTCGTCGCCCGCGCCGGCGCTGCCACCGCAGCCGTCGACCGCAATCGACGCCGCGCTGTTGGGCCTGGGTGTGGCCACCAACCCTGACGCCGTCGCCGGCTCCAACGTGCGCAACGCGCCGCCGACGAGCGACGTCCCCTCCGCCTAGGAGCTCACGGCTCGCCCTCGAGCAGGGCGATTGAACAATGGGTCGGGCGCTGCTCACCGACCTGTACGAGCTGCGGATGGCGGCCAGCTTGCGCCGCCGCGGCATGGATGGCTCCGCCACCTTCAGCCTCTTCGTGCGTGCCCTGCCGCCCGAGCGCGGCTTCCTGGTCGCGTGTGGCCTCGACAGCTGTCTCGAGTACCTGGACGGCCTGGCCGTGGAGGACGACGACCTCGACGCCATGACCGCCCTCGGCCTCGATGACGTGGTCGTGGAAGCACTCGCCGGACTGCGATTCAACGGCGACGTATGGGCCGTGCCCGAGGGCCGCGTGGTGTTCGCCGGCGAGCCGCTTCTGGAGGTGACCGCGCCGATCGCCGAAGCCCAGCTGGTCGAGACGTACCTCCTCAATCAACTCACCTTCGCCACCACCGTCGCGTCCAAGGCCGCCCGTGTGCGTCTGGCGGCCGAGGGGCGTGGGCTCGTCGACTTCGCCTTTCGTCGCACCGATGGTGCAGAGGCGGCGATGACGGTGGCCCGGGCCTCGGCGATGGTCGGCTTCGGCGCCACCAGCAACGTCGAGGCCGCCCGCCGGTTCGGTCTGCGCGCCGCCGGCACCATGGCCCACAGCTACGTCGAGGCGTTCGCCAACGAGGAGGAGGCGTTCCGCGCCTTCGCCGAGGACAACCCCATGAGCGCGGTGCTCCTCGTCGACACGTACGACACCTTGACCGGCGTGCAACGAGCGATCGAGGTGATCACCGCGCTCGGCGTCGGTGGCACCGCTGGTATCC
>DASZJL010000067.1:0-2177 GCA_035948135.1 Acidimicrobiales bacterium
GAAATGATGATCTGAGAATTGTGGCTTTTCTTCGATAAGGGTCCGCTCGATGCGCCACAATGGGGCCATGCCTCCAAAGGGAAAGACCTCGGCTCCGCGTAAGCCCATGAGCACCGGCCACAAGGCCGCGTTGGCTCGGGGGCGCGCCGAGAGCGCAACCGTCCGCCACTACCTCGAGGCCCTCGAGACCTCCAAACCGAGGCGGGGGCGCAAGCGCACCGCGGCCTCCATCGACAAGCGGCTCGGCACGATCGAGTCGCAGCTGGCCGGCGCGGACGCCCTCACCCGACTGCATCTGCTGCAGGAGCAGAAGGATCTTCTCGACGAGCGCTCACGGGTCGACCAGGTCAAGGACATGTCCGCGCTCGAGAAGGAATTCATCAAGGTGGCGAAGGCCTACGGTGAACGAAAAGGCATCACGTATTCGACGTGGCGCGCCGCGGGTGTCACCGCGACGGTGTTGCAGAAGGCCGATATCTCGCGGGCGAGGAGCTGAGCGCTCAGGCGGCGGCGCGTGCCGTCGCCGCGCCGACCAAGGCGCGCAGCAGCACGAGCCCGTCGAGCGACCCCAGCAGCGCATTGCTCGCGCGCTCGGGGTGCGGCATGAGGCCGACCACGTTGCCAGCCTCGTTCGCGATGCCCGCGATGGCGTCCACCGATCCGTTGGGGTTGTCGGCATAGCGCAGCACGACGCGGTCCTCGTCAATGAGGCGGCGGAGCGTCTCGTCGTCGCAGGTGTAGTTGCCCGAGAAGTGGTTGATCGGGATCGTCAGTTCGTCGCCGACGCGCGAGCCCGAGGTGAGTACGGACGAGGTCGAGGCCACGGCGAGCCGCGCCGGCTCGCAGAGGAAGCGGAGCCGCCCGTTCTTCTGGAGCGCGCCCGGCAACAGCCCGGCCTCGGTCAGGACCTGGAACCCGTTGCAGATGCCGACGACCGGGCCCCCGGCCCGGGCGAAGGTGGCGACCTCGTTCATGACAGGTGAGAAGCGGGCCAGCGCCCCCGGCCGCAGGTAGTCGCCATGGGCGAAGCCGCCCGGGAGCACCACCGCGTCGACCGACCCGAGGTTGTCGTCGCCGTGCCATAGGAGCACGCCGGCGGCGCCGGCGGCCTCGACGGCCTGCACGACATCGTGTTCGCAGTTGGTGCCGGGGAAGACGAGGACGCCGATGCGCGGCGCCACGTCAGATCGCCTCGAGCTCGAGCCGGCTCTGCTCGATCACCGGGTTGGCCAGCAGGCGGTCAGCCAACTCGGTCGCCGTCAGGCGCGCCGCACCCTCGTCGGGCGCGTCGACCTCGAAGCTGAAAGACCGGCCCGCCCTTACGTGCGCCACGCCGTCGAAGCCGAGCGCGGGCAGCGCGCGCTCGATCGTCGCGCCCTCCGGATCGGCGATGCCCGGGCGCAATTGCACCTCGACACGGGCCCGGAATCTCATGGTTTCGCACCGTACCAGTCGTCCAGCGAGCGCCCGCTCACCCGCTCGTACGCCGCGACGTAGCGCGCCGACATTGCTTGTTGGACTTCGTCGGGCAGCGGCGGTGGCGGCGGCTTGCGGTCCCAGGGTTGCGCGGCCAACCAGTCGCGCAGCGGCTGCTTGTCGAAGGCCGGCGGCGTTGTGCCCGGCACCACTTGGTCCGCCGGCCACAGCCGGGAGGAGTCGGGCGTGCAGACCTCGTCACAGAGGCTGAGCACGTTGTCGACGTACCCGAGCTCGAACTTCGTGTCGGCCAGCACGAAGCCTGCGGCGGCGGCGCGGGCAGCGGCGCGGGTGTAGAGGTCGAGGCAGACGGTCTTGGCCTGGAGCGCGGCCTCGGCGCCCACGAGGTCGACCGCAGCCGCGAAGTCGATGTTGAGGTCATGCCCCTCGCTCGCCTTCGTCGAGGGGGTGAACATTGGCTCGTCGAGTTTGCTCGCCAGCTGGAGCCCGGTGGGCATGGCCATGCCGTGCACGGTGCCCGACTTCTCGTACTCCTCCCACGCCTGGCCCGCCAGGTAGCCCCGGACGATGCACTCGAGGTGGAGCATCTCGGCCCGGCGCACGAGCGTCGCCCGGCCCGCCCACTCCGGCGGCAGCGTGAGGCCACCCAATTGCTGCTCGATGTCAGCAGGGTCGACGGCCAGGATGGTGCCGGGCACGACGTCGGCCATCTCCTCGCACCAGAACCACGTCATGGCCGT
>DASZJL010000068.1:0-6323 GCA_035948135.1 Acidimicrobiales bacterium
GAACCCGCTGATGGCCGGGGGCGCGTGGGCCGCGATCCAGGAACGGAGCTCCTCCCGGAAGGCGGCGTCGCCTGAGGACACAACTACGGGCGGCCGGCGGACCAGGCGACGGTCTTCAGCTGGGTGTACTCGAGGAGGCCGTAGTCCCCGTACTCGCGCCCGATCCCGGAGTGCTTGTAGCCGCCGAACGGGCCCCACAGGTTCGGGCCGCCACCCCCGCCGTTGATGCTGACCGTGCCGGCCTGCATCTCCTTGGCGATCTCGTACGCGCGCACCGGATCGGGGTGCCACACCGACGCCGCCAGGCCGTAGCGGCTGTCGTTGGCGATGCGGATCCCCTCTTCTTCGCCATCGAAGGGGATCACCACGCCGACGGGCCCGAAGATCTCGTCCTGGGCGACGCTCATGGAGGTCGTCACGTCTGCGAACAGCGTGGGCTCGAAGAAGAAGCCCTTGTCGACGGCGGCGGGACGAGCGCCGCCGCACGCCAGCCGAGCGCCCTCCGCTTTACCGGCCGCGACGTACCGCTCCACCCGCTCCCGTTGGGCGGCGTTGATGAGTGGTCCCATCATCGTCTTCTTGTCGGTGGGATCGCCCACGGTCACCCGGCCGAGGGCGGCCTGCATGTTCTCGACCACCTCGTCGTAGATCGACCGATCGGCCAGGATCCTGGTGGGAAGCGCGCAGCCCTGCCCGGCGTGGATGGTGAACCCGGCCGCCGCCGACTGCGAGAACTTCTTCACGTCGGCGCCCGCGAAGGCGACGTTGGGCGACTTGCCACCCAGCTCGAGCAGGACCTTCTTCAGGCCCTCGGCCGCCTGGGTCATGATCTTCTTCCCGACGAAGTCGGATCCCGTGAAGCTGATCATGTCGACGCCGGCGTGGGTCGTGAGGTGCGCGCCGGCATCCACGTCGCCGGTGACGACGTTGAGCACTCCCGGCGGCAGACCGGCGGCGTCGGCGATCTCGCCGAGTACGAACGCCTCGAGCGGCGTGTACGGGGACGGCTTGAGCACCACGCTGTTTCCCATCGCCAGCGCGGGAACGACCTTCGACAGGTTCAGGTAGAGCGGGAAGTTGAAGGGCGTGATCGCGGCCACGACACCGATCGGCTCCTTGAGGATCACGCCCTGGCCGAGCCCGCGTGCCCCGGCCTGGGGAGGCAGCGGGTCCTCGAATGGGAAGCTGGCCGTCCGCTCCGCGAACCACTGCGCATACCGGAAGCCGGTCTCGAACTGCAGAGCGTCGGCGACCCATCGGGCTGCGCCCGCCTCGGCGATGATGAGGTCGACCAGTTCGGCTCTACGGTCCGCCACCGTCTGCATGAACCGCAGCAGCGCGTCGGAGCGTTCGCGGGGCTTCAGCTTCCGCCACGCCCCCTCCTCGAAGGCGCGCCGGGCGGCGGCAACGGCCCGGTCCACGTCGGCGATCGACGCCTGCGGGACCGCCCCGATCGACTCCTCGGTGGCCGGGTTGATCACGTCGAGCCCGTCGTCGCCGGTTGCCTCGACCCACTCGCCCCCGATGTACAGCTGGTAGTTCCTCAGCGTGGTCGCCATGTCTTCTCCGAAATCCGGCCGAGGGCCTTGGTCAGGGCGCGGTAGTGCAGGTTGCCGTACGGGTACTGGGTGACGACTTTCCCGGTCGGCGCCTTGAAGTAGTTGTTGGTCATCGTCCAGGACGTGCCCGCGATCTTCGAGTCGAGCCAGCGATTCCAGGCCGCCTCGAACCGCGGCTTCACCTCGACCGCGGTGACCCGTTCGCGGGTCATTCGCTTGACAGCCCGCGTCGCGTATTCGGCCTGGCTCTCGAGCGTCATCACCAGCTCGCCGCCGTTGGTGCCCGGGCCGTACAGCATGAAGAAGTTGGGGAACCCGGGCACGGTGATGCCGAGGAAGGCGTGCGGCTCCCCCGCCCAATACTCCCGCAGCGTCCGGCCAGCTCGACCGGTGACGCGGAGCCGGGCCAGGTAGTTGGCGGGCTGGAACCCCGTCGCCATGACGATCGCGTCTACCGGCCGTTCCACGCCGTCGACGTCGACGATGCCGGTGCGGGTGACGCGGGCCACGGCCTTGGGCACCAGCTCGACGTTCTCCTTCTTCAGCGCCGGATAGAACCTGCTGGCGACGACCGGCCGCTTGCCGGGGAAGGGATACGTGGGCGTCACCGCCTCGCGCAGGTCGGGACGGTCGGCCAGGACGTGGTCGATGTAGCCCCGGAGCAGTTGTTCCCGCGCCGCGTTGGCCTTGGTGCCCGGGCGGTTGAGGTGCCCGCCCCACAGGTTCTTCTCCAGCAGCCACCGTTGGCGCCAGCGCTCGCGCCGTCGTCGCCACGGCCGCGACAGCAGCGCCTGCTCCTCCGGCGTCAAGTCGCGCTCCCCCTTTGGCATCACCCAACCGGGCTCGCGCTGGAAGAGATAGAGCTGCTTCACGATCGGTTGGATGGCGGGCACCACCTGCGTGGCGGACGATCCTGTCCCGACGACGGCCACGACCCTGCCGGTGAGGTCGTGTTGGTGCTCCCACCGGGCGGTGTGGAACGCCGGCCCCTCGAAGTCATCGAGCCCGGGCCAGTCGGGGTAGCGCGGGACGTTCAGCATGCCGACGGCGCTCACCAGCACGTGGCACTCGTCGACCGAGCCGTCGTCGAGGCGGACCTCCCACACGTGTCGCTCGTCGTCCCAGATCGCCGATTCGACGGTCGTACCGAGACGCAGGTGCGGTCGGAGCCCGAACTGGTCGACGGTCTCCTCGAGATACTTCTGCAGCTCGGGCTGGCGGGCGTGGGTGCGGGTCCAGTGATGGGGCTTGAACGAGAAGCAATAGAGGTGCGATCCCACGTCGACCTCGGCGCCCGGGTACGTGTTGTCCCACCACGTGCCGCCGATCCCGAGCGACGCCTCGTAGATCGTGAACGTGTCGACGCCCGCCCGCTTCAGCTTCACGCCGGTCGCGATGCCGCCGACCCCGGCGCCGACCACCGCGACTCGCGGCGTCCGGCCCGGGCCGAACAGCTCGTCGGCGGTCGGCTTCACTGCCATAATGCTTACTGCGATTTTGACGTCGACGTCACAATTTGTCGACCGGGCCAAAAGAGGAGCGGCGTGATGGCCGATTTCGAAACGGTCAACTTCTTCAAGGACCGCGCCATCCACGACGACCCGTACGCCTACTACGACTGGCTGCGGGAACAGCATCCGGTGTGGCAGGAGCCCCGCTACGGGGTCTTCATGGTCAGCGGCTACGAGGAGGCGATGGCGGTGTACAACGACGCCGCCACCTACTCGTCGTGCAACACCATCAGCGGCCCGTTCGTGAAGTTCTCGGTGCCGCTCGAAGGCGACGACGTCAGCGCCGTCATCGCCGAACACCGCCACGAGCTGCCGTTCAGCGACCAGCTCCCCTCGTTCGACCCGCCCATGCACACCGCGCACCGCGGGCTGTTGATGCGGCTCATCACGCCGAAGCGCCTCATCGAGAACGAGGAGTTCATGTGGCGCCACGCCGACCACTACATGGACGAGTTTCTCGACAAGGGCGAGTGCGAGTTCATCAGTGAGTACGCCAGTCCGTTCACACTCGTCGTGATCGCCGACCTGGAGGGCGTGCCGGAGGCCGATCACGCTCAGTTCAAGTCGCGCTTGGTCAACCTCATCGGCGGCGACCTGGCCCACAACCCCCTGGAGTTTCTCTACGACCAGTTCAGCGAGTACGTCGAGGACCGCCGCGCCGCGCCGCGGAACGACATCCTGACCGGGCTCGCCACCGCCACGTTTCCCGACGGCTCCACGCCCGACGTCAAGGACGTCGCCCTCATCGCCGCCAACCTGTTCGCGGCCGGACAGGAGACGACCGTCCGTCTGCTGTCCTTCGCCCTGAAGGTCCTCGGCGAGCGCCCCGACCTGCAGCAGGCGGTGCGCGAGGACCGCTCCCGCATCCCGAACTTCATCGAGGAGACGCTGCGGGTGGAGAGCCCGCTACGGGCCCAGTTCCGCATGGCGAAGGTGCGGACGACGCTGGCGGGCGTCGACATCCCCGCCGGCAGCAGCGTGCTGTTGCTCCCTGGGGCGGCGAACCGGGACCCGCGCTTCTTCGAGAACCCCTACGAGTTCGACATCGATCGGGTGAACGCGCGCAAGCACCTCGGCTTCGGCTTCGGCATCCACACGTGCGCCGGCGCTCCCCTTGCCCGGGCCGAGGGCAAGGTCACCCTCAACCGGCTGCTCGACCGCACGTCCGACATCCGGATCTCGGAGACGGCCCACGGTCCCGCCGACTCCCGTCAGTACGAATACCTCCCGACGTACCTGTTCCGGGGCCTGACCAACCTGCACCTCGAGCTCACGCCCGAGCCGACAGCCACGCGCAATCCCGACTAAGACTGCAATAGGCGCGCGACCAAGGGGGCCCGACAATGGCATGGGACTTCGAGACCGACCCGGAGTACCAGAAGAAGCTCGACTGGACGTCGGCGTTCGTGCGCGAGAAGGTCGAGCCGCTCGACTACCTCTTCCCTCACCAGCAGTTCGTGCCCCTCGACGGCGCCCGCCGCAAGATCATCGACCCCCTCAAGGACGAGGTCCGGGCCCACGGCCTGTGGGCGACCCATCTGGGGCCCGATCTCGGCGGCCAGGGGTACGGCCAGCTCAAGCTGGCGCTGCTGAACGAGATCCTCGGGCGTTCGCTGTGGGCCTCGGTGGTGTTCGGCTGCCAGGCGCCCGACACCGGCAACGCCGAGATCATCGCCCACTACGGCACGCCCGAGCAGAAGGAGCGCTACCTCCAGCCGCTCCTCGACGGTGAGATGTTCTCGTCGTACTCGATGACCGAGCCCCACGCCGGCGCCGACCCCACGATGTTCAAGACCCGCGCTGTGAAAGACGGCGACGAGTGGGTGATCAACGGCTGGAAGTTCTTCTCGTCGAACGCCAAGACGGCGTCGTTCCTAATCGTCATGGCGGTGACCAACCCCAACGTCAGCCCGTACAAGGGCATGTCGATGTTCCTGGTGCCGACGGACACGCCCGGCGTGAACATCGTCCGCAACCTCGGCCTCCACGGCGAGGCGATGAACGAGGGGTCCCATGCCCTCATCCACTACGAGGACGTGCGGGTGCCGGCGTCTGCGCTGCTCGGCGGCGACGGCCAGGCATTCGTGATCGCCCAGACCCGGCTCGGCGGCGGCCGCATCCACCACGCCATGCGCACGATCGGGATGGCCCAGAAGGCCTTCGACATGATGTGCGAGCGGGTGCTCAGCCGGGAGACGGCCGGCGGCCTCCTCGCCGACAAGCAGTTCGTGCAGGGCTACATCGCCGACTCCTACGCGCAGCTCATCCAATTCCGGCTGTTCGTGCTCTACACGGCGTGGGAAATCGACAAGTACAACGACTACAAGCGGGTGCGCAAGGACATCGCCACGGCCAAGGTGGTGATGCCGACGGTCCTCCACGACATCGCCTGGCGGGCGATGCAGGTGCACGGGGCGCTCGGCACGACCAACGAGATGCCCTTCCTCGGGATGATCACCGGCGCCGGTGTCATGGGCCTGGCCGACGGGCCCACCGAGGTGCACAAGGTGACGGTGGCCCGCCAGCTCCTGCGGGACTATCAGGCCGCGCCAACCGACAGCATGTGGCCGACCGAGTGGATCCCCGGGAAGATCGAAGAGGCCAAGAAGCAGTACGGCGAGTACCTCGAGCTGGAGATCGGCAACCTCTAGGCCATGATCGATGTCGACCGCTTGGCCGCCTGGATGGACGACGAGGGCCTGCCCGGCAAGGGCGAACCGCTCGAGCACGGCTTCATCTCGGGCGGGTCGCAGAACGAGATCTACGAGATCCGCAGGGGCGAGCTCCACGGCGCGTTGCGCATCCCGCCACCGGAAGCGCCGGAGAGCCGGGACGACGGCATCCTGCGGGAGTGGCGCATCATCGAGGCCCTCGACGGCACCGACGTGCCGCACACGCCTGCGATCGCTGCATGCCGCGACCTCGGGGTGCTCGGCCGGGCCTTCTACATCATGGGCTTCGTCGAGGGCTGGTCGCCGATGAGCCTCATCGAGGATCGTCGCTGGCCGGCGCCCTTCGACGCCGACCTCGACGCCCGCACGGGCCTCTCGTACCAGTTGGTCGAGGGGATCGCCCTGCTCGGCAGCGTCGACTGGAAGGCCAAGGGCCTCGCCGACCTCGGGCGCCCCGACGGCTTCCACGAGCGCCAGGTCGACCGGTGGACCGCCTTCCTCGAACGCATCAAGGGTCGCGAGCTGCCGGGATTTGACGAGGCTGCCGCCTGGCTGCGAGCTCACCGGCCCCTCGACTACGT
>DASZJL010000069.1:0-2078 GCA_035948135.1 Acidimicrobiales bacterium
GCCCACCACTTCGCCAACGCCGGCGTGTGCCACGTCCCCGAGGGCCGTGGGGTCTTCCCTTCGCTCAGCGTGCGCGACAACCTCGTGCAGTTCACGCCGCCCGGCATCGCGGCCGACGATGCGATCGCCCGCGCCACCGACGCCTTCCCCCGTCTGGCGCAGAAGCTCAACCAGCCGGCGGGCACGTTGAGCGGGGGCGAGCAGCAGATGCTCGCCCTGTCGCACGCCTACATCGTCGAGGCCCGCGTCGTGCTGCTCGACGAGGTGTCGATGGGCCTGGCGCCGCGCATCGTCGACGAGATCTACGAGTTCCTCACCCGCCTGGCCGGCACCGGCACGTCGCTGCTGCTCGTCGAGCAGTACGTGACCAAGGCGCTGGCCATGGCCGACTACGTCTACGTCCTGTCCCGGGGCCAGATGACGTTCGCGTGCGAGCCCGCCGAGCTGTCGGGCGACGACGTGTTCGCCCGCTACCTGGGGATGCAAGTGAGCCCGGCATGACCGCGCCGGGCCAGTACGAGGAGGTGCGATGCCGCTCCGCGACACCATGAAGCTCATCTCGACCGACGACCACGTCGTGGAGCACCCGCGCGTGTGGAGCGACCGGCTCCCCCGTCGCTATCTCGACGTGGGGCCGCGCATCGTCGAGGATGGCGGCGCCCAGGTGTGGGACTTCGAGGGCCGCCGCTACCCGCAGATCGGCCTCAACGCCGTCGCCGGGCGTCCCCGCGAGGAGTACGGGCTCGAGCCCACCCGCTACGACGAGCTGCGGCCCGGCTGCTACGACCCGGTTGCCCGCGTCGCCGACATGGACATGGACGGCGTGCAGGCCCAGCTGTGCTTCCCCACGTTCCCCAAGTTCTCGGGCACCGTCTTTCTGCAGGCCGACGACAAGGACCTCGCCCTCCTCTGCGTGCAGGCCTACAACGACTTCATGCTCGACGAGTGGTGCGGCGCCGCGCCCGACCGGCTGATCCCGCTCGTCATCCTGCCGCTCTGGTCGCCGCGCCTGGCGACCCAGGAGCTCGAGCGCTGCGCGGCCAAGGGGGCTAAGGCCGTCTCCTTCCCCGAGAACCCGGCGCCCCTCGGCCTGCCGTCGTTCCACACCGACGCGTGGGACCCGGTGTTCGCGGCCGCCCAGGACGCCGAGCTGCCGCTCTGCATGCACTTCGGCTCGTCGGGCCAGGGGCCGCACACGTCCGACGACGCCCCCTTCCCCGTCTCCATCGCCCTGTTCGGCTGCAACTCCATGTACACGACGGCCGACCTTTTGTTCTCACGGGTGTTCCACAAGTTCGACTCGCTGAAGGTCGCGCTGGCCGAGGGCGGCATCGGCTGGGTGCCGTACATGCTCGAGCGCATCGACTACACGTGGGAGCGCCACCGCTACTACACCGAGATCGACAAGCAGACGCGGCCGTCGGACCTGTTCCGCAAGCACGTGTGGGGCTGCTTCATCGACGACGAGTTCGGCCTCCGCAACCGCCACGACATCGGCGTCGACCACATCACCTGGGAGGGCGACTACCCGCACTCCGATTCCAACTGGCCCAACAGCCGCCAGCGGGCTGCCGACGTGCTGGCCGATGTCCCCGACGAAGAGGTACACAAGATCGTCGAGCTGAACGCCCGCGAGCTGCTCTGCTTCGACGCCGACCTGGCGGTCGTCAGCCGGTAACCGTCGCCGACGGCCTGGCCTATCGAGCTCCCGACATGACGCCAACCGGCGCCTCGGGGACCGAAGCCTTCGCGTAACGCGCTGTCCAGATGGCGAAGGAGAGCACCGCGATCCCGAGGGCGATGTCGAGGAACACGAAGGTGTTCTGGAAGACGCTCAGGTCGTTGATGGAGATGCCCACGTAGTGGCCGATGCTGATGAGGCCACTCACCGAATAGATCGCCAGGTAGCCGGCCGCTTGCGACAGCCGGCCCTCCCGGAAACGCCGATAGGCCAGCACCGCCACCGCCGTGAACAAGACCCAGGACACCGGGATCATCCACTGCGCGATCCACGAGGTAACGGCGGGCGGATTGGGCCCCGTGTAGTCGGAGTACCGAATCGTGTTGTCGAGGTAGTG
>DASZJL010000070.1:0-7658 GCA_035948135.1 Acidimicrobiales bacterium
ACGGGGCGCTGTCGTCGTCGCCGGCGGTGAGGTCCTCGCCCGGGTCGCCGACCTTGTACGGGTACACGGCCGGGCTCCAGGTGACGCCCCCTTCGATGGCCTTGGCGTAGGGGTCGAGCAGGAGCTTGCGGGGATTGCAGCGGTGGCCCTCGTTGGGCGCCCACGGGCCCTGGACGCGGAAGCCGTACCGCTGGCCGGGGGCGATGTTCGGCACGTACCCGTGGAAGCAGTGGGCGGTCTGCTCGGGCAACTCGACGCGGGTCTCGTTCCCGCCCTCGTCGAACAGGCAGAGCTCGACCGCCTCGGCGACGAACGAGTACACCGCGAAGTTGGTGCCAGAGCCGTCGTACGTGGCGCCCAGGGGATACGGCTGGCCGGGCCAGACGTTCACGGGGTGGAGGGTAGCGGGGCGCTGTGTGATGCCTGTCACCTACCCATAGCAGAGGTTTGCCGCCGCGCGGGCCCGGACATATCGTGCAATTGACGTGGTGTCAGACCGTCAAGAACGACCACTCGTTCTCGTCTCTCACCGCGGTCCCGTCGAGTACCGCGTCGACGACGAAGGGCGCCGCTACCCGGCCCGGGGCGGCGGCGGGCTGGTCACCGCCCTGTCCGGGCTCGCCGTCGACCGCCAGGACGTGGTGTGGGTGGCGGCCGCCATCGCTGACGAAGACCGAGCGATCGCAGCCGAGCACGACGGACAGGCCTTCACGGCCGAACGCGACGGCGGCACGTTCCGGGTGCGATTCGTCGAGAACGATCCCGAGGCCCACCACCGCTTCTACGCCATCATCGCCAACCCCATCCTCTGGTTCATCCAGCACTACCTCTGGGACCTGAGCAACGCACCCGACATCGGCGACAACGAGAAGGACGCCTTCGCGCACGGCTACGTGGCGGTCAACGAGCGCTTCGCCGACGCCGCGGCCAGCGAGGTCGAGCGCCTCGGTGAAGACGCGGTGGTAATGACCCACGACTACCACTTCTACCTGCTGCCGGCGATGGTCCGCGAGCGCTGCCCGGGCGCCCTCCTGCAGCAGTTCGTGCACATCCCGTGGCCGCAGCCCGACGCGTGGCGGGTGCTGCCGGCCGACATGCGCCGGGCCATCTTCGAGGGTGCCCTGGGCAACGACCTCATCGCCTTCCACACCGAGCGTTCGGCCCGCAACTTCCTGCTCTCGTGCCAGGAGCTGCTCGACCTCGAAGTCAGCTTCCGCAACATGTGCGTGCTCGTCGACGGCCGCCAGGTGGCGGTGCGGTGGTACCCGATCTCGATCGACGTCGCCGACTTCGAGCGGCTGGCCGCCCAACCCGCCGTGCAGACCCACGCCCAGGCCCTGGCCGCCCGCCGCCGCGATCACCTCATCGTGCGCGTCGATCGCACGGACCTGTCCAAGAACATCCTGCGCGGCTTCAAGGCGTACGACGTGCTGCTCCAGGAGCACCCCGAGCTCAGCGGCCAGGTGACGTTCCTCGCCCACCTGCAGCCGAGCCGCCAGGACGTGCCCGAATACGTCGAGTACGTCGACCAGATAAAGCGCCTGGTCGCCGACGTCAACCTCAAGCACGGCACCACGGAGTGGCAGCCCATCGACCTGCAGCTCGGCGACGACTTCCCGCAGGCGCTGGCGGCCTACAAGCAGTTCGATGTCCTGCTGGTCAACTCCATCTACGACGGCATGAATCTGGTCGCCAAGGAGGGCGTGCTCGTCAACGAGCGCAACGGTGTTCTCGTGCTCTCCGAGAACACCGGCGTGCACGATGAGCTGGGGGCCTTCGCCCTCACCGTGAACCCCTTCGACATCGGCGAGCAGGCCGAGATGCTCTACCGCGCCCTCACGATGGCGCCCGACGAGAAGCGGGCCCGCCGCGAGCAGTGCGTCGCGGTCGTGCGAGAGAACGACCTCTCCAAGTGGTTGGCCCGCCAGCTGGCCGACATCGCTACCTTCGACCGCCGGCCGGAACGGAAAACGCTGTAACTAACTGTTACTCCTCGCTGACCGCTGGGTAGGTACGGACGCCGGTCGAGCAGCCCGCTGCGGGATTCCCGGGGTCGCTGGCAGTTGGCGGCAGCCTTGGACGCTCCGCAGCGGCGCTGCTCAGGCCCAAAGAGGACTGGGGTAGACGCCCTCCTCCACCAGGCGGGCGAGCTCCTGGCGCACGCCGGCGACGTCGTCCTGGTACGTCACCCCCAAGAAGCGCTCGGGCGTCGGCACCACGCGTACCCGGGCGCCGCCGTGCTGCGGGAGAGCGTCGATGGCGTCGCCGATGAGGAACTCGGCCTTGGGATCGTCGCCGACGCGTTGGCGGAAGCGGTCGAACTCGACCCGGAGCACGTCGCAGAACGACGGCCGGAAGCCCCACAGGTTGACGGAGACCGATTCGTCGCCGGTGAGCTCTGCGACCTCGTCACTGCGGATGTGGTCGCCTTCCTCGCGGACGTCGTGCAGCTCGCGGATGCCCTTGAGGAGGCCCTCCTCCGTCACGCACAACCCCCGCGACACGCCGCCGTGGGTGGAGAGGGTGTCGCGCAGGCGGAAGCCGATAGCGACATGGTCGTCATCGGGCTTGGCGAGCTCCTCGCCCAAGAGCTCGTAGGAGCGGCGGCCATAGAAGTCGTCGGCGTTGATGACGCCGAACGGGCCGTCGACCTCGGCGCACGCGCACAGCACCGCCTGACCGGTGCCCCACGGCTTGGGTCGGTCACCGGCCGCCTGCAACACGTAGCGCACCTCGACGTGGCGCCCGAGGCCGGCGGCGACGTGCTTCTCGACGGCGCCCCGACTCTCTTCGGAGACGACGAACACGGCGCCGTCGAAGCCGGCCTTGACGGCGTCGTACACCGCGAAGTCGAACAGCGACTCACCTGAGGGGCCCAGCCCGGCGACCTGCTTCATGCCGCCGAACCGGGAGCCCCGGCCGGCGGCCATCACGACGAGGGTTGTACTCACGGGACGCTGATTACCGCATTGGGGCGGCATCGCGCACACCGCCGACGGGTTGCACTTCGAATGCCGCGTCTCCGAACGAGCCCAGGACCGCCGGCAGGGCTCCGTCGGGGACCAGGGCGATGGCGCAGCCTCCGAAGCCGCCACCAGTCATCCGGGCGCCGAGCGCGCCCTGGCCCATCGCCTCATCGACGATGCGGTCCAGCTCTGGACACGAGACCTCGAAGTCGTCCCGCAACGACGCATGGGATGCCAGCAGCAGGGGTCCGAGCCCGGCGAGATCACCGGCGCGGAGGAGGTCGACGGCCTTCAGCACCCGGGCGTCCTCGGTGATGACGTGGCGGGCCCGGCGGCGGAGCGTGTCGTCCATGTCGGTCGCCTCCAGGTCGTCGAGCGTGGCGTCGCGGAGCTGCTCGACGTCCAACGCGGCGGCCGCCGCTTCACATTGCTTCCGGCGCTCGGCGTAACGGCCGTCGTCGAGGCGCCGACGGACGCGCGAGTCGACGACGACGACGTCGAGCCCGGCGGCGCCAGGATCGAACGGCACCTGCTCGGTGACGAGGGAGCGGGTGTCGAGGAACAGCGCATGGCCGGCCTGGGCGACGGCGACGACGGTCTGGTCCATGATCCCGACCGGCACGCCGACGTAGGTGGTCTCGGCGCGAAAGGCCACCGATGCCAACCGGCGAGCATCGAGCGGCGCGCCGGCCATCACCGACAAGGCGGCGGCCGCGGCCACCTCGAGGGCTGCACTCGACGACAGCCCGGCGCCGGTGGGCACCGTGCTCGTCACGAGGACGTCGGCGCCGCCGACGTGCACGTCGTCGTCGGCGAGCGCCTGCACGACGCCATCGACGTACTTCGACCACCCGCTGTCGTCGCTCATCTCGAGCGAGTGGCAGTGAAGGGCACCGTCATCGCGCCGCCCGGCGGCGACGGTCGTGAATCGGTCGATGGCGAATGGCAGAACGAAGCCGCCGTTGTAGTCGGTGTGCTCCCCGATCAGGTTGACGCGCCCGGGGGCCCGCCAAACTGCCCCGGGGTCAGCGCCGGCCCACCGCCGGAACTCGTCCTTCACCCGCCCGACTGTAGGGACGCGCTGTTCCACACGCGGGTGAGCCGTGGCAGACTGCGTCGGTCCGGGCAACCGGGGCGAACAAGGGGGGAGGGACAAATGCGGCGAAGATCACGACTTTGCGTGCTGGCCGGTCTCATGGGGGGCATGAGCTTGCTCGTGCTCGCGGCACCACCGGCCACCGCCGACAAGGCCGTCGGAGGTGATTCCATCGCAGTGGCGTCGGCCAACGGAGGTTCGGGCGGCTCGGTCGCCATACACGTGGATCCGTTGGCCGTCACGGGCAACTCCGGGCCGGCCGTGGCCCAGTCGTCGGCCACCAATACCGGCAACACCGGTCCGGCATCGTCCACGTCGGTCTCGAATCCGGTATCTATCTCCGGCGACTCCGGGTCGACGGGCAGGACCGGTGACGTCCACACCAGCGTGTCGGCTGTCAACACCGCCATCAAGGGGAGGGCGACGGTCGACATCAACGCCAGGTCGGGCGACAGCGGCAACTCTGGTCGCACGGGCAATGCCAGTGCGGTTGGCGTGGCCGTTTCCAGCGCCAACTCAGGTGCGACCTCTGCCGCCAACGCCCAGTCGGGTAGTACGGGCGACGCCGCGAACGCCGTCAAGGTGAACGCGGCCGGCGGTAACGGCGGCAACGCCGGCAACAACGTCACTGCCAAGTCAGGGAAGGGCGGCAACGCCGTCGTCCACTGACGATTCTGACAACAGCACTGCGGAGAGCCCGGGCCTTACGACCCGGGCTCTTTCGCGTCCGGTCTCCCCTACGGCGCCTTGACGAGCTGCAGGAGCCGGCGCAGCCGCCACGGGCGACGGCCCCACACTTTGACCTGGCCCCGCAGGGTGGGACCGAGAGCGCCGATGCGGTTGAACATCAGCAGCCACATCAAGGCGGGGTCGGCGGCGACGTGGACGTCGACAGGTCGGCCACCGGGCTCCTCGACGACGACGCCGCCGCTGTCGGCCACGAGCACGACGCGGTCACAACCCTTGAGTCTTAACTCGCACACCACCGGACGCATGGCGTCGGTCCGCTCCCCCCCGAAGCCGGCCGCATCGGCGGCGGTGAGCAGCGGGAAGAGGAAGCCCTCGAAGATCAGCTTGGCCTGGCCCTGCGCGATCGGGAAGGCCCGGCCCTCGGCCCGTGCGATGTCGCGGCCGTGG
The DNA here is from genome assembly GCA_035948135.1 of Acidimicrobiales bacterium. GTDB lineage: Bacteria > Actinomycetota > Acidimicrobiia > Acidimicrobiales > AC-14 > CADDZP01. The sequence continues at coordinate 5,200 of DASZJL010000070.1, forward strand.
ACGAGCAACTCCGAGAGCGTGTGGCCGAGCACCGATGTCAACGGGAGCTTCAACCCGCCCAGCCAGCTGACCAGCTCGGTGCCGTCCGCACCGGCGGTCAGGTAGAGCATCAGCTCCACTCGCTCCTGGATGAGAGCGGCCAGGGCGCACGGGTCGCGCTCGGGCGCAGCCGCGACGCAGCGGGCGTTGACCTCGCTGACCTCGTCGATCGAGACGGTCGCCGCCAGGTCGAACGCGACACGGAACTCCGGTGGCGGGGCCGCGCCCGACGCCCACGTCGAGTTGAGGACCGCCACCTCCCGGACGTGGGCCGCGGTGTCGGCGATCGACCACGTCCCCACCGCTCGGGCGTCTCGGTTCTCCACCGAGCGGAGCAGGGTCGAGAAGCGGTCGACCGTGTCCTCGAGGGACGTGCGGATATCGAGCCAGTGGGTGGACGGAGTCGCTCGCATGCCCTGACCATAAACCTCTTACTTAATTAAGGGCAAGCCTAGGTGTATGCTGGCGGCGCCATGGAAGCCGAGTTGCGGGCCATCGCCAGCCCCCGCCGTCGCGAGATCCTCCGCCTCGTGTGGGACCAGGAGCGGGCGTCGGGCGACATCGCCGACCACTTCGACGTGAGCTGGCCGGCGATCTCCCAGAACCTGCGCGTGCTCGAGGACGCCGGCCTCGTGAAGACCCGGCGGGCCGGCAAGTCGCGCCTCTACCGGGCCAACCGAGCCCGCCTCGGCCCGCTGAAGAGCCTCCTCCTCAAAATGTGGGAGGACGACCTCGACCGCCTGGCCGGGCTGGCCGAAGCCGAGGCTGAGGGCGAGGGCGACGCGGGGCGCGCTCGGTGACCGCCATCGAGCTGGAGCGTCGCATCGCCGCACCGCCGGAGATCGTCTTCGCCTACTTCACCGACTCAGCGCGCTACCGCCTCTGGCAGGGCGTCGACGCCGACCTCGATCCCCGGCCCGGCGGGCGCTTTCAGGTGCGGATGACGGGCCGATCACGGCACATCGCCACGGGCGAGTACCTCGAGGTCGACCCGCCGAAGCGTGTGGTGTTCACCTGGGGCTGGGAAGCCGACGATTCACTGCTGGACGAACAGGTCGACGTGCCGCCGGGCTCCTCGACTGTGGAGGTCACGCTCGTGCCCGACGGCGACTCGACGATCCTGCGCCTGCGCCACGACGGTCTTCCCACCGAGCCGACGTGCCGCTTCCACAACTGGGGTTGGGACTCGACCGTGGAACGCCTCGTCGTCGCGGCCGAAGGCGGCGACCCTGGTCCCGGTCCGTTCCCCGACCTCTAGGTCAGCGGTTGAGAACGGAACTGCGGGCAAAGTCGGCCCAGATGGCGACCCACTGCGGCCACACGGCGACCGGATAGTCGTGACCCATACCGTCGATCTCGACGTAGCGCGCGCCGGGGATGACCTCGGCGGTCTGGCGCCCCCCACTCGGATCGATGAGGGTGTCGCGGCTGCCATGCAGGACCAGGGTCGGCACGTGGACGCGGCGAAGCGCTTCGGTGCGTGAGCCGTCGACGCTGATCGCGGTGATCTGGCGGACGATGCCGGCGGGACAGAAGCAGCGGTCGTATGCGGCCGCGGCCCGGGCGGCGATGAAGGCGTCGTCGAGCCACTCGGGCTTTGACCCGTACACATGGAGGGCGGCGACCTGCCGTTCGATGTACTCGTCCCGCGATTTGGCGGGCTTGGCGGTCAGGACCGCGAACGCCTCGGGCGAGCTCTCGCCGTATCCGGGCTCGCCGGTGCGCGACATCACCGACGTCATCGAGAGGAGCCGGTCAGGGTGGTGGATGGCCAGCCGCTGGACGATCATCCCGCCCATCGAGCAGCCCATGACGTGGGCCCGCTCCACCCCTATGGCGTCGAGGACGGCAACGGCGTCAGACGCCATGTCGGCCACTGTGTAACTGGGCCGGTCGTCGAGCTTGGACGACAAGCCCACGTCCCGGTTGTCGAAGCGCATCACCTGGTAACCCTCGGCTGCGAACATCTCGCACCAGTCGGTCGCGTAGTTGATGCACTGCGACCCGAGCCCGTTGATCAGCAGCAGCGTGGGCTGCCCGGGATCGCCGAACGCCTCGTAGTAGAGGGTGACGTCGCCGTTCGCTGCCGTGGCCATCGCCGCGCATCCTACGTGGCGGTCCGTTGGTGGCATCCTGAGACTCGTGCAAACGGTGTACGAAGCGGTGGGCGGCATCGACGCCCTGGTCAAATTGGCAGACGCTTGGCACGCGCGGGTGTTGGCGGACGAGATCGTGAGTCACGCCTTCAGTCACGGGTACCACGCGGCGCACACCGAGCGGCTCGCCGCTTACTGGGCGGAGGCGTTGGGAGGACCGAGGGCTTACTCGGCGGCGTACGGCGACGAGACCTCAGTTGTGCGGATCCATAGCGGCAACGGCCCGCACGAGGAGATGGACCGCCGGGCGATCGCCTGCTTCGA
>DASZJL010000071.1:0-22705 GCA_035948135.1 Acidimicrobiales bacterium
GGGCACGGATAGCGGAACGGCGCCGAGTCGGGCGTGGCGTCGGTGTCGGCGTCGAAGTCGCCCGGGTCGCCGAACACGCCGTTGTGGTTGAAGTCGGGCATGAAGTCGGGACTGCCGGCCTCACCGACGTCGTCGTAGGGCAGGTTGGGATGGGCGTGGAACGTCGAGTCGGTCGCGGCCTGGGACTCCTCAGCCAGGTGGGTGAAGAGGTACGCGGGGTTGTAGTGCTGCGGCCAACGCGTGAGCGCCCGCTGCACGGGGCCCGAGCTCATCCCCGCCTGGAACACGTAGTTGCCCCGCGCGTTGTTGCCGTTCTGGAGATCGCTCTGCGGACCGGTCGTCCAGTCGGTGGCCGACGTCACCGGGTAGGTCGGATCGGTGTCGGCCTTCGCCCGCGCCGCCCCCAGACCCGCACCCAGGAGCACAAGCGCGCCGATGCCCGCCACAAGCTGTTTGCGCACGGGCCAAGATTCGACGCCCGGACGTCAGGCGCCTGCCGGCCGAAGTCTCAGGCGGCCCGGTCGCGCTGGGAACGGCGGATGAGCGCCCACGCGCCCACGCTGAGGACCGCCAGCGCCACGAGCACGTAGACGAGCACGCCGTGCTCCTGGGCCAGCACGATCCCCTGCCAGGCGCGGAACCCGAGATAGAGAACGGTCGCCAGCACGAGGAGCTTGAAGTGCCACGGGACCTTGGCGGGTTCACCGATGACCCGGCCGCAGGTCGGGCAGGAGCCATCGCGGTTCATCGACGTCGGCGTCCAGAACTTCGAGCACGTCTCGCACCACGGCACTACGGCGCTCCGAGCATGTCGGCGACCGTCAGGCCGGCCTTGCGGAGGGCGTCGAGATCGATACCGGTGTCGTGGCCGAGCGCGCCGAGGAGGTACACGAACTCCTCGGTGGCCAGGTTGCCGCCCGCGTCGTCCGCGAACGGCGAGCCGCCGAGACCGCACACCGACGTATCGAACCGGCGCACGCCCATCTCGACGGCCGCATAGGCATTGACGAGCGCCATGCCGCGCCCGTTGTGGAGGTGCAAGCCGTCGATGCTGCCGGTCGCATGCGCCAGCCGATCGAGCGACGGCGGCGTCGCCGATCCGTTGGTGTCGGCGTAGGTGAGCTGATGGGCGCCGGCCTCGACCAGGCGCCTGGCCAGCCCGGCGACATCGTCGGCCCGGACCTCCTCGTAGGGCGAGCCGAAGGCGAACGAGATGATGGCGTCGACCGGCACCTCCGTGTCGGCGGCGACATTGCAGATCTCCGCCACCTGCGTCACCGACTCGTCGATGGTCCGTCGCACGTTCTTCTGGTTGTAGGTGGCCGACGCCGAGACCGTCACCGTGAGCTCGTCGACGCCGGCGGCGAGCGCCAGCTCGGCTCCCTTGAGGTTGGGCACGAGGGCGGCGTAGCGCACGTCGGACGATCGCGGGACAAGGGCCATCACTTCGGCCGCGCCCGCCATCGACGGCACCGCCTTCGGTGACACGAACGAGCAGGCCTCGATGTGCGTGACGCCCGCGGCAACCAGCCCTTCGATCAGACGAACCCGGTCCTCGACGGCGATGGGTGCTTGGGCCTGCAGCCCGTCACGGGGGCCGACCTCGCGGATGTCGACGGCGGCCATTCCCTCAGACCGGCGGGACGCCGTGTCGCTTGTCGCTGAAGTGGCGGTCCTTGGTGCGGGCCAACTCGAGCCGGGCCACGAGCTCGTCGCGCAGCTCCTCGGGAGGAACGATGGCGTCGATGACGAGCTCGGACGCCAGGTGCAGGAGATCGACGTCGGTCTCGTACTCGGCCCGGCGCTCGGCGACGAAGCGCTCGCGTTGGTCGGGGTCTTCGATCTCGGCGATCTTGTTGGCGAACACGGCGTTGACCGCCGCCTCCGGGCCCATCACGGCGATCTTGGCGGTGGGCAGCGCCAGCGTGGCGTCCGGCTCGAAGGCAGGGCCGGACATGGCGTACAGGCCGGCGCCGTACGCCTTCCGCACGATCACCGAGATCTTGGGCACCGTCGCCTCCGAGACCGCGGTGATCATCTTGGCCCCGTGGCGGATGATTCCCTGCCGCTCTACCTGCGTCCCAACCATGAAGCCGGGCACGTCGGCCAGGAAGACGAGGGGGACGTTGAAGGCGTCGCAGCACCAGATGAAGCGGGCGGCCTTGTCAGCCGAGTCGACGAACAGCACGCCGCCCTTCTGCGCCGGGTTGTTGGCCACGATGCCCACCGAGCGGCCGGCCAGGCGGGCGAAGCCGACGATCAGCTCCTTGGCGAACAGGGGCTTGACCTCGAAGAAGGTTCCCTCGTCGACGAGGGCATTGACGACCTTGTGCATGTCGTAGCCGCGGCGCTCCGACTCAGGGATCATCGAGGCGTCGAGGGTCGTCGCCGGCTTGCCGGGCTCGATGGCGTCGGGCTCCTCCCGCCACCGTTGCGGCATGTAGGAGAAGTACTGCCGGGCCTGGGCGATGGCATCGGCGTCGTCGGTGGCCAGGTTGTCGCCACTGCCCGAGACGGTGGCGTGCATGCGGGCGCCACCCATCTCCTCGAGGGTGGTCTTTTCGCCGATGACCATCTCGGCCATCCGGGGCGAGCCGAGGTACATCGATGCGTTGCCCTCGACCATGATCACGATGTCGCAGAACGAGGGGATGTAGGCACCACCCGCCGCCGACGGGCCGAACAGGCAGCAGATCTGCGGCACCGTCCCCGACAGGCGCACCTGGTTGTAAAAGATGCGGCCCGCGCCCCGGCGCCCGGGGAACAGCTCGACCTGGTCGGTGATGCGGGCGCCGGCCGAGTCGACAAGCCAGAACACGGGCACCTCGTGGCGCAGGGCGTACTCGGTGACGCGCACGATCTTCTCGACAGTTCGGGCGCCCCACGAGCCCGCCTTCACCGTGGGGTCGTTGGCCATCACGCACACGGGCCTGCCTTCGACGCGGCCCACACCGGTGACCACACCGTCGGCGGGAAGGTCGCCCGCCATGGCGTTGGCCAGCAGGGCGTCCTCCACCCAGGAGCCCTCGTCGAGCAGCAGCGCAAGGCGGTCGCGCACGAAGAGCTTGTTCTGACTGGCCAGCTTCTCCCGCTGGCGTTCCAGGTTGCCCTGCAAGGCCCGGTCGCGGGCGCCGGAAACATCCATCGCCGCCGCTGCCTAGGTCCGGCGGATGGCGAGGATGGCGACGTCGTCGCGCAGCGGCCCGCTGGCGAACTCGCGCGCCGACTGCAGCAGGCTCTTGCACAAGACCTGGGCCTCGATCCCCGGGTCACGGCGCACCGCGCCGGCGATGCGCTCTTCGCCGAACAGCTGCTCGCCGGACCGGGCCTCGGCCAGGCCGTCGGTGTACATGAGCACGAGATCGCCGGACTTGAGGTCGATCTCCCGGCTGATGTAGTTGGCCCGCGGGTCGAGCGTGAGCAGCGGACCGGTGGCCCGCAGGGGCCGAACCTCCCCGTCGTGCCACAGCCAGGCGGCCGGGTGGCCGGCGGAGGCGTGACGCAAGCTGTTGGCCAAGCGGTCGAAGACGACGATGCAGACCGAGACGAACTCCTCGGCGCGGCCCTGGGTGGACAGGGTCGAGTTCAGCTCCTCGAGGGCCTGGGCGGGATCGCGGAACTGACGGAGGAACACCCGCAGCAGGTACTTGACCTGGAACGCCGTGATCGACGGCTCGATCCCGTGGCCCGACACGTCGCCGATGACCGCGGCAAGGCGGCGCGGGCCGACGGGGAAGAAGTCGTAGAAGTCGCCGGCCATCAGCCCGGTACCGGCCTCGTAGACGTGGCCGACCTCGTAGCCCTCGAAGATCGGCAGCTCCTCGGGCGCGAGTCGGGCCGCCCAGCGCCGGGGCGCCAACTCTGTCTGGGACAGCACCTCCTCGGCCCGCCGCTCGAGCTTGGTGCGCTCCTCGGCCAGCCGGGCCTCGTCCTGGAAGCGGTGCCCGTAGACGAGGGTGAGCACGACGGGGATGAAGATGAGATAGGCGGGGATGTCGAACAGGAAGTCCTTCGACACCGACGCCGCGCCGAAGGCGATGGTGGCGACCGCGTACAGCAGGGTGGTGTGCAGCTCCTTGCGGTACGCCGACCGGGCCAGGTCGGCGCTCACCGAGCCGGCCGCGCCCTCAGTGATGCGCTTCCACGCCCGGTTCAGGTGCATGGCCGAGCGACCCCAGATGACCGCCGCCGTGGCGCAGGCGACGGCGACAGGGAGGAGGAGGGGCCTGACCATACGGACGGAATGGTACGGGAGTTACGGGGCGCAGCCCGCGGTCAGCCCGGGGTCAGCCCGCCCTGCGCCTGACCCGGAGCTTGAGCGGCGTGGGGCCGAAGTCGAAGTGCTCGCGGATGCGGCGCTCCAGGTAGCGCAGGTAGGGAGGCGGGACCGTGCGGCTGGCGAACAGGGTGAACGTGGGCGGGTCGGCCGCCCCCTGGGTGGCGTACATGACCCGCACACCGCGTGGTGCCGGATGGGCGGCCTGGGCCGCCTGCAGCACCTGGTTGAGCTCCCCCGTGGGCACCCGCCGGTGATAGGCATCGATGGCCTGGCCCAGGGCGGGGATCAGCTTCGGCACGCCCTTGCCGGTGAGCGCGCTGATCTTGAGCACCGGCGCGTAGCCGAGGAATTCGAGTTTGCGCCCGACGTCGATCGTGACCGCGGCACGGCGTTCGGCGTCGAGCGTCTCCCACTTGTTGAGGACGATGACGATCGGGCTGCCGGCGGCGTCGACCCGCTCCGCCAGCCGCTGGTCCTGGTGGGTAACGCCTTCGGCGGCGTCGATGACGAGGAGGGCGGCGTCGGCCCGGTCGATCGACTGCAAAGCCCGGACCAGCGAGTAGTACTCGGGGCCCTCGTCGATACGGCTCTTGCGCCGCATGCCGGCGGTGTCGACGAAGCGGATCGGGCCTTCGTCGGTCTCGACGACGGTGTCGATGCTGTCGCGCGTGGTGCCCGGCACATCGTGCACCACCGACCGGTCGTCGCCGATCAGCCGGTTGAACAGCGTGGACTTCCCGACGTTGGGCCGGCCGACAATGGCGACGCCAGGAACGTCGGGCTCCGTCGGCTGGGGCTTGGGGTCGGCGGCGGGTTCGTCGGGAAGATGTCCGACGACGGCGTCGAGCAAGTCGCCGGTCTGGCGGCCGTGCAGGGCGCTGACCGGGAAGGGATCGCCGAGCCCGAGGCCGGCGAAGGCCCAGACGTCTGCCTCCCGAATCGAGTCGTCCACCTTGTTGGCCGCCACGATCACGGGCTTGTCAGAACGCCGCAGAAGGCCGGCCACCCGGTCGTCCTCGTCGGTGACGCCGACGGTCGCGTCGACGACGAGGACGACGACGTCCGCCTCGCCGATCGCCCGCTCGGCCTGGCGGCTGACCTGGGCGTCGATGCCGTCCTGAGTCGCCAGCCATCCGCCGGTGTCGACGATGAGGAAGTCGCGCCCGTTCCAGTCAGCGTCGAGCACCTTGCGGTCGCGGGTGACGCCCGGCTTCTCCTCCACGATCGCCTCCCGGCGCCCGACGATGCGGTTGACGAGGGTCGACTTGCCGACGTTGGGCCGCCCGACAACGGCGACCAGGGGCAGTGTCATTTCAGCTGCGCTGCCACGTCAGCCGCCGAGCGCTCGACGCAGGGCGACACCGTCGGTCGCCACGACCTCGACGCGGCGAGGAAGGTCGGCCGGCGTGCTGCCGTCGAGAAAGGCCCCCTTCGAGAGGCACACGTCGGGCAGCAGGTAGCGGTGATCCTCGGGTTCGTCCCGCAGGACGCGTGCGATGTCCTCGCCCACGAGGAGCCCGGTGACGCCGATGTTGCCGCCGAAGAAGTCGTTGCGGACGGGGAGGACGCGGACGTCGTCGCGCCCCGCGAGCAGGGGCCCGAGCACCTGGGCGCCGTACTCACCGGTAATCACCGCCGTCTCTGCGTTCTGGCGGTGGATAGTGGGCTGTGGGACCTCTTTCCACCGCCAGAACGCCTGAGGTGCGTTCGCGCGGGGGGCGCGGTAGCCCTCGGCGGGGGCGCCGTCGACCCAGGAGAAGAAGCCGGCGTGGACGCCGGTGCCGGTGTCCTTCTTCCCGAGGAGCTCGAGCTCGAAGGTGCGGGCCATGCCGACGCCGTTCTCGTGCTGTGGGAACCCCTCGTAGGCCTCGGGCAACGGGAAGGAGCGGCGGGCGAGGAGGTAGTACTCGTCAGCCGCGAAGACGAGTCGGCGCCCGAGCGTGGAGAGGAAGATGTCCTGCCACTCTTCCACGGTGTCGATGACGGCGGCCGCCTCGTCGACCGTGTGGACGCGCAGCTCGCCGTCCTTTGCGTAGCGGCTGAGGCCGAGGGGGACAACGCACATCGTCGCCAGGCGCGGGTAGCTGTCGAGGACGCCGGCCAGGGTGTCCTCCAGGATCGGGCCGTCGTTCACGCCCGGGCACACCACGACCTGGCCGTGCACCTCGACGCCGTGGTCGAGCAGGGCGCGGAGCCAGCGCAGGCTGGTGGCGCCCCGCCGGTTGCGAAGCATGCGGGCGCGCACCTCTGGGTCGGTGGCGTGGATGCTGACGAACAGCGGCCCGAGGCCCTCGGTGACCACGCGCTCGAGGTCGAGCTCGGTGAAGCGGGTGAGGGTCGTGAAGTTTCCGTAGAGGAACGACAGCCGGTAGTCGTCGTCCTTCACGTACAGACTCTTCCGCAGGCCGGGCGGCAGTTGGAAGATGAAGCAGAACTCGCAGTGGTTGTCGCACGTGCGCACCTGGTCGAACAGGGCCGAGTGCACTTCTGCGCCCAGCGGCTCGCCCGCGCTCTTGACGACGGCCAGATCGAGGTCGAGCCCGCCGCGCCGAATCTCCACGTCGAGCTCGGCCTCGTCTGCGAGCAGCTGCCACTGGATGACGTCGCGCGGCTGGTGGCCGTTGAGGGTGACCACCTCGTCGCCGGGCACCAGGCCGGCCCGTTCAGCCGGCGACCCGGGCGCGACAGTCACCACGCGCGGCAAGGACATGCCGCAAGGATACGGGTCGGCTCCCTCCTAGCCTGAGGGCGTGGAGGTCGAACTGGTGCTTCTGGCCGCGCCCCGGGGGTTCTGTGCCGGCGTGGAGATGGCCATCAAGGCCTTGGCCTGGATGGTCCGCATCTTCGACCCGCCCGTGTACTGCTACCACGAGATCGTCCACAACCGGCTCGTCGTCGACCGGTTCCGCGACCTGGGCGTGGTCTTCGTCGACGACGTCGCCGACGTGCCGCCGGGGGCGCCGCTCATGCTGAGCGCCCATGGTTCGGCGCCCGAGGTCGTCAAAGCGGCGCGGGCTCACGGCGGCGTAGTCGTCGACGCGGTGTGCCCTCTCGTCACCAAGGTCCACCACGAGGTGAAGGTGCGCGCCGGCAAGGGCTACTCGATCGTCTACGTCGGCCACGAGGGCCACGACGAGGCGGTGGGGACGATGGCTGTCGCCCCCGAGGCCATCCACCTGGTGGAGTCCGAGGACGACGTGGCCGCGCTGCCCGAGAGCGACCAGCCGGTGGCCCTGCTCGCGCAGACCACCCTGAGCCAACACGACTGGGCAGGCGTGCTCGACGCGGCGCGCGGGCGCTACCCCGAGCTGTGGATGCCGGGCCGGAGCGACCTCTGCTTCGCCACCACCAACCGCCAGGACGCGCTCACCGACATCGCCAAGCGGGCCGACGCCGTGGTCGTCATCGGCTCGGTGAACTCGTCCAACACCGTGGCCTTGGAGAAGGTGGCGCGCACGGTCGGCTGCCAGCGGGTGCTGCGTATCAACCGCCCCGAGGAGCTGCCCGACGACCTCTCGGGCACCGTTGCCGTCACCGCCGGGGCGTCGGCGCCCGAGGAGCTGGTGCGGGCGGTCATCGAGCGCCTGGGGCCGAGGAACGGCGTCGAGGAAGTTCGCCTCACCGACGAGGAGGAGTACTTCCCTCCCCCGCGCGAGCTGCGAGAGCTGTTGCCGGCCGACGCCTTGGCCGACGACCGGGTCGTGGCCGCCAGCGACGTCCTGGCCGAGCTCGGCTCGATGCCGCAGCGGTAGCGTTGGGGCCATGAGCGGGCGACGTCGAGCGAGCTCGACGGCGACGCTCGGAAATGGAGGCGCCGCCGCAGGCGGCACGACTACGGGACGGAGTCCCATGACGCAGACGTTCACCCGCATGGACAAGTCCACCGCCGAGGAGTGGGCGCAGATCGGTGTCGAGTCGATGAAGAGCCAGCAGCACCAGGGCGACACGGTGCTGCAGCTGCTGCGGATGCTGTCGACGAAGGTCGACGGGTTCGCCGTCGACCAGCTGACGCATTGCCTGCAGACGGCCACGCTCGCCGAGCGGGCCGGCGCCGACAAGGAGGTCGTGGTGGCGTCGCTCTGCCACGACATCGGCAAGGTGGTGTCGGTGCCCAACCACGGCGCGATCGCGGCCGAGATCCTGAAGCCCTACGTCCGCGAAGACGTGTACTTCATGATCAAGCACCATCAGGACTTCCAGGGCCGGCACTACTACCAGCACTTCGGCGGCGACCCGAACGCCCGCGACCAGTACGAGGGCCTGCCGTGGTTCGACCTGGCCGCCGAGTTCGCCGACGACTGGGACCAGATCGCCTTCGACCCGGACTACGACACCGAGCCGCTCGAACACTTCGAGCCGTTGGTGATGGAGCTGTTCGCCAGCCCCAAGTCGCTCTAGCTGCTTCTCTGCGGATTACTGACGGCATAGCCGTCAGTAATCCGCAAAGAACGAGTGGGTTTAGCGGTCCCGGTACATCCAGTCCCTGACCATCGGCACCAGGCCCTGGGGGCCGCCCTTCTTGGCGTGGCGGCCCGGCGGCGGGCCGAGGATGTAGGAGACGGCGGTCAGCGCCGCCGCCTCCAGCATCCACCCGATGTGGGCACCGGCGTCCAGCCGCAGCGAGGGCAGGCTGACGATTGCGGTCGAACGGCCCACGAAGCCGACCTCGACAGGCGCAGTCCACCGGGACGCCACGGCGTGTGTCCCCAGGACGATCACGACCAGGGCCATGGCGAACAAGGCCACGAGGTTGGCGCCCGTGGTGGCGAGGCCATTCCCGCTCGTGCTCCCGCTCGTGGTCTGGGTGGCGGTGGGGACGACCGCGGGGTTGTTGGCCGTGGTCGTGGTCGTCCCCGCGGCAGGCTGGACACTGAACGACGCGTCGATCGTCACGGTGCCGACAGGCGTGCCACTGGCTGTCTGACCTTGGCCGCTGACGACGACCGTGTTGATGCCCTGGTGCAGGGTGACGTCCTTGGGGTCGTCGAGTATCCCGCTCGTCACCGAGTTGACCTTGACGGTCACCGAGACGCTGCCGTCCGCAGCGGGGGACTTGGACAGCGTGGCGTCGTTCAGCGTTACGTCCACGTTGCCGCTGAACTTGCACCCGTTGTTGAGAGCGAGCGTTCCCTTGACGGTGTCGCCGGGATGCCTCGTCCCGCCGTCGAAGGTGCTGTGGCAGCCCTGCGCAGGCGTCGTGGTCGTGGTGGTCGAGGGCTTGGTGGTGCTCGTTGTCGAGGAACTGGTCGAGCTCGATGTCGACGACGTCGAAGTGGAAGACGACGTTGCAGAACTGGATGTCGAGGTCGGTGCCGAGGTCGTCGTTTGGGCGCCGGCCCGGCTGAAAGGAGACGCCATGAAGCTCGTGAGAATCACGAAGGCCGCGACCACGAGACCCGGACGCCAGTCGCGGGTGGATTTGTTCATTCCCTCGCCTCTCTTCACGCCGGCGGAAGCTACCGTCACAAACGGAGCGAAGTCCAGCAACCGCGCGGTGCGTCGCGGGGGCGGTTAGACCCCGGCCAATTCCTGGGCCTCGTCGAACAGGCGCTGGACCTCGTCGCGCAGCCGGAGCGTCAACTCGTGGACCGCCCGCCGCGACGTCCGCCCACCCTCCGAAGGCGGCGGCGGTGGGATCGGCTCCCCCACCACGATCGTCACCTTGACCGGACGAGGGAGCTTCTGGCCCTTGCGCAGCGCTCGTTCCGAGCCGCCGATGCCGACAGGGACGATGGGCACGCCGACCTTGGTGGCGACGTACGCGGCGCCCTCGAACAGGTCGTGAACCTTGGGGCCGGACTGCCGCGTGCCTTCGGGGAAGATGACGACAGGCTCGCCCCCCTCGAGCACCTCGATCGTGCGCTTCAGCGCCTCCCGGTCAGCGCCACCTCTGTGAACCGGGTAGGCGCCGAGGGCGGAGCAGAGCGCTCCCAACGGGCGCACCTTCCACAGCGAGTCTTTGCCCATGTAGCGCATGCGCCGCTTGGTGAGACTGCTCGTCAAGGAGAAGTCGATGAACGACCGGTGCACGGGAGCGAGCACGAACGGGCCCGTCACCGGTATGCGCTCCCGCCCCTTCATCGTCAGCCGCCAGTAGCCCTTGTTCAGGGTCAGCAGGAACCACCAGGTGATCCGGTAGAGAATCACAGCAGGGACAGAACCTCGTCGACCACGTCGTCAACGGTACGCCCCGTGGTGTCGATGACCACTGCGTCGTCGGCGGGCCGCAGCGGCGACGTCGCCCGGGTGGAGTCGAGGGCGTCTCGCCGGGCCAGGTCGGCGGCGACGGCACCCACGTCCGGCGCCCGGTCGTCCCGCTGCCGGCGCCGGGCCCGCTCGTCCTCGCTGGCGGTGAGGAACACCTTGGCGTCGGCATCGGGAAAGACGACCGTCCCGATGTCCCGGCCCTCGGCGACTCCCCCGCCGTGCTCGTCCGCCCACCGGCGCTGGCGCCGCACCATCTCGGCCCGCACCGCCGGGTGGGCGGACACGGCGCTCACGACCGACGTGACGGCAGGGCCGCGGATGGCGGCGGTGGCGTCGACCCCGTCGACCAGCACCCGCGCGCCCACCTCGATGTCGAGCTCGGCGGCCAGCTTGGCCAACGCCTCGCCATCCTGGGGGTCGATACCTCGCTCCAGGCCTGCGAAGGCCACCGAGCGGTACATGGCGCCGGTGTCGAGATAGGCGACGCCGAGCCGCGCCGCCACGGCGCGCGCGACCGTCGATTTTCCGGAGCCCGCGGGGCCGTCGATGGCTACGACAGGCACTGCTCGAGGTCGTCCTCGAACCGGGGGTAGCTGATCGCCACTGACTGCCATCCCTCGACTGTGGTCTGGCCTTCGGCCGCCAGCCCCGCCACCGCCAGCGCCATGGCCACTCGGTGGTCGCCGTGGGCGTCGACCGTCGCACCGTGCAACTGAGCCGGGCCGTGCACCGCGAGGCTGTCATCGGTGACCGCCACGTCGGCGCCCAGCTTGGCCAGTCCCTCGGCCATGGTGAGGACGCGGTCGCTCTCCTTCACCCGCAGCTCGCCCACGTCGCGGAACTGCGTCGTCCCCTCGGCGACGGCGGCCGCCACCGCCAGCACCGGGATCTCGTCGATCAAGCCGGGCACCTCGCGGCCTTCGATGACGGTGCCGTACAGGCCCGCGGCGCGCGCCCGCACTCGGGGGCCGTCGACGTCTATGTCCGCACCCATCCGCGCCAGGACGTGCACGAAGCCGTCGCGAGCAGGCCCCAGGTAGAGGTCGTCGACGGTGACGTCGCTGTTCGGGACGATGCTGGCTGCGACGAGCCAGAAGGCCGCCTGCGACGGGTCTCCTTGCACGTGCAGGTCGAAGGGGTGGAGCTCGGATGGCTGGACGCGCACCACGAGGCCGTCGTCCTCGACGGTGATGTCGGCACCCGCCAGGCGCAGCAGTTCCTCGGTGTGGGCGCGGGTTCTGACGCGCTCGCGCACGATGGTCTCACCCGTGGCTCCCAGGCCGGCCAGGAGCACGGCGCCCTTTACCTGGGCGCTGGCGACCGGCAGCTCGTAGTCGATGCCGTGCAGACCCCCGCCGTCGATCTCGAGCGGCGCCAGCCGGCCCCCGTCGCGGCCGGTGATGCGCGCTCCCATTGTCCGTAACGGGACGACCACCCGGTCCATGGGCCGGGTGCTCAGCGAGGCGTCGCCCGCCAGCACCGTGCGCCATGGCAACGGGGCACAGAAGCCCGCCAGCAGCCGCATCGTCGTGCCCGAGTTCCCGGCGTCGATCGTTTCCAGGGGAGCGCGCAGGCGCCCGCCGGTCACCCGGAGCCCCTGGCCGTCGTCCACCACCTCGGCGCCCAGGGCGGCGACCGCGGCGCGAGTACGCCCCACGTCTTCGCCGTCGGAGAGACCCGTGATCGTCGACGTTCCCGCCGCCCGGGCTGCCAGGAGCAGCGCCCGATGGGAGATCGACTTGTCGCCCGGCACCCGGAGGGGCGCCGTCGTGCGCAGGCCTGCCGGAGGTCGGCCCGTGACGGTGAGCGCGCTCACGCCAGCGGATGGGCGGACGGCTTGTAGCCCCGCGCCAGCAGCGCGCCCCGCACCAGGTCGGCCGAGCCGGCCGCGACCAGGAAGACGAGCACCCCGCGGTCACCGGCCGACGAGTGCACGGTCTCGAAGTCGAACATGTTGACGCCGATCTCGCCCACGAGGGTGGTGACCTCGGCCAGCACGCCAGGCCGGTCGGGCACCGGAACCCGGATCTCCGCCAGCTCTTCGGGGCGCGGCGCCCGCACCGGCAGGTTGATCCGCGCTCGACGCGCGTCCTCGAGCCACTTGAGGAGCGCCTCCCGATCGCCACCCTCGACCAGGTTCCGCATCTCGGTGAGCGCGGACTGCAGTCCGTCGATTCCGGCCACGATCGCGTCACGGTTCTCGGCGCAGATGTCGGGCCAGATGCCGGGATGCCCGGCGGCGACGCGCGTCATGTCGCGGAAGCCGCCGGCCGCCAGACGAAGGAGGGCGCCGTGCTCTTCCGCGCCGCTGGCCGCCAGCTGCATGAGCGCAGCCGCGGTGAGGTGCGGCACGTGGGAGACAAGGGCGACGAGTGCGTCGTGGTCCTCGGGGCGAATGGAGACCACTTCGGCGCCCAGCGACGAGACCACGGCCCGCACCTGTGCGTACGCCTCGGCGTCGGTGTCGGCGGTGGGCGTCAGCACCCACGTCGCTCCTTCGAACAGGGCCACGTCGGCGCCGTCGACGCCCTCCTGCTCGGACCCGGCCATGGGGTGGCCGCCGACGAAGCGAGCGTTGGCCACGGCGGAGACGACCGGTGCCTTCACGCCGCCCACGTCGGTGACGACACCGCGCCCTCGAAGTGCAGCCTGCACTTCCGAGGCGATGGAGCCCACGGGCGTGGCGACGAAGGTGATGTCGGCGTCGGGGTCGTCGCCCACGTCGTCGAGGGCGCCCAGCTCGACGGCCCGGGCGGCGCGCGACTCGTCGACGTCGCGACCGGTGACGTGCCAGCCCTGTGCTCTGAGGGCCAGGCCGATGGAGCCCCCGATCAGCCCGGTGCCCACGACGACTGCTCTACGTGCGGAGCTCATCGTTGAGGCCCCGTGCTTTCTCCAGGTAGACGTGACGCAGTTCGTCGGGCACCCGCTCGGTAGAGAGGTGCATGAGGACGCGGACGCAGCGGGGCGTCGCCCCTTCGATGTTCAGCTCCCGGGCGCACAGGAGGGGCAGGTCGCCCAGGCCCAGGGCGCGCGCCACGGTGGCGGGGAACATGGCGTGAAGGTCGTCGGTGGCCGTGAACACGATGCTGATGATGTCGTCGTGGTGCACGGCGTTGCGCTCGAGCATCTCGCGCAGGAGAGTCTGGACGCGCTCCTGCATCTGCTCAGTCGTGTCGGCGTCGAGTGTGGTCGCGCCGCGCAACGCGCGTACTGCGGGGGGCACGTCGTGGAATCTACTGCTGCGCTATTGCTGCTTCCCTTCCGGCCGCGGGAAGGGTGAAGCGCACGACGGTTCCGCCGTGGTCACGGGGCTCGGCCCAGATGCGGCCCCCGTGTGCCTCCACGACCTTCTTGCAGATGGCGAGCCCGATCCCGCTGCCCGGGCGCCCCTGGGCACTGGTTCCCCGGAAGAACATGGTGAACAGCGATCCCGCTTCGTCCGGCACCACGCCGGCGCCGTTGTCGGCCACCGAGAACAGCCAGTGGTCGGTGTCCCGCTCGGCGTCGATGTCGACGTGAAGGGGCCGCTCGGGCGAGCGGTACTTCACCGAGTTGCCGATGAGATTCTGGAACAGCCGCGTCAGCTGCGAGCTGTCGGCCCGGACGGTTGGGAGGGCGCCCTTGTTGATGCGCGCCGCCGCGTCCTTGATCTCGGCGTTGAGGTTCGAGACCGCCCGGTCGACGGCCTTGCCGGCGTCGGTCGCCCGGGTCGCGCCGACCGCCTTGCCGGCGAGCGCATAGTTCAGGAGGTCGTCGATGAGCGTGCCCATGCTCTCTGCCGCGTGGAGGGCACGTTCGATGAACTCCTTGCCGTCGGGCGAGAGCTCGCCTGCGGCGCCCTCACCGAGGATCTGCAGATAGCCGACCACGGATACCAGCGGGTTGCGGAGGTCGTGGGACACGATCTGGGCGAACTGTTCGAGCTCGGCGTTGGAGGCGGCGAGCTGGGCCGCCTGCTCTTCGACGCGGCGCGTCTTCTCGTACAGGTCGACGAACACCGTGACCTTCGACCGCAGGACCCAGGGGTCGAACGGCTTGGCGATGTAGTCGACGGCGCCGACCTCGTAGCCCCGCAGCTGCTGGTGAAGCTCGCGGCTGATCGCGGTCAGGAAAATGATCGGGATGTGGCGCGACCGCTCGCGCTCTTTGATGTGAGCCGCCGTCTCGAACCCGTCCATCCCCGGCATCTGGACGTCGAGGAGGATCACCGCAAAGTCCTCGTTCAGCAGGCAGCGCAGCGCCTCCTCCCCCGAGTGGGCCGCCACCAGCTCCTGTTTGAGCGGGCGGAGGGCCGCCTCGAGGGCGACCAGGTTCTCGGGTCGGTCGTCGACCATGAGGATCTTGGCCTGCCCTGGAGTACTCACGAGAGGGCGCGCAGGTCGCTGGGTTGGATGTCCTCGATCTGGTCGAGCAGGAGATGGCTGATCACTCGCTTGGCCGCCATCAGCGTCCGGTCAAGGGTGTCGAGGGCCCGCTCACTGTCGCCCAGCTCCAGGGCCATCTTGGCGACGGCGATGCCCTGCACGATCCCCTCGTTGATCTGCAACGCCTGATGGCGCCGCTGGTCGGCGATCGCCAGTTCGCTCCGCAGCTGCTCCAGGCGCTTGTGCTCCAGCCAGAGGTCGACGAAGGCCGCCACCTTGGCGCGCACCATCCACGGCTCCACCGGCTTGGTGAGGTAGTCGACGGCGCCGGCCTCGTACCCCTGCAGGATGTCGGCCGGCTCTTGGTTCACGGCGGTGAGGAAGATGATCGGGATGTGCCGCGTCTTCTCCCGGCGCTTGATCTGAGCGGCGATCTCGAAGCCGTCCATGATCGGCATCTGCACGTCGAGCAAGATCACTGCGAACTCCGTGGTGAGCAGCGAGCGCAGGACCTCGTCGCCCGACTTGGCCGTGACCACGTTGTGGTTCAGCGGCTCGAGCACCTGTTGGATCGCCAGCACGTTGGCCGGACGGTCATCGGCGACGAGCACATTGGCACGAGTGGCGTCGGCGCCGGCCATCATCCGCCCCCGCAGACCTTGAGGAGGAAGGGCGCGATCTCTTCCAGCGCCACCACCCGATGGGCGGCGGAGGCGGCGAGTGCCGCGTCGGGCATCGTCCGCCGCTCCGCCGTCGCCGGCTCCTGCACGACGGTGACCCCACCCCGGCTGCGGATCCGGGCCAGGCCGGCGGCGCCATCGTCGCTGGCACCGGTGAGAATGACCCCGACCGCCTCGTCGCCATAGCTGACCGCGACCGAGTCGAAGAGGACGTCGATCGACGGGCGGCTGAAGCGCTCGGGCTCGTCGGTGGAGAGCGACAGGCCGCCCCGCTCGACGAGCAGGTGGTACCCGGGTGGCGCCAGATAGGCGCGGCCCGGAATCGGCACGTCCTTGTCGGTGGCCTCGACGACGGCGATGGCCGATTTCGTCGTGAGCGTGGCGGCCAGCGCCGTGCTGCCCTCCTCGCCGCGATGCAGGGCGATGACGATCGGCACGGGGAGATCGGCCGGCAGAGCCCGCAGAAGGACGCCGGTGGCGCGCACGCCGCCCCAAGACCCGCCGATGGCGATGATGCCGCAGGGCACTCAGACAACCTTCCGGTACAGGCGCGCCGTCTCGTCCAGTTGCTCATATCCCTCGCGGTGCCCGGAGAGCTCCAGGGTTTCCCGACTCCCCAGCCCGAGGACGCCGAACGGCGTCAGGCTCTCGTAGAGCAACTTGTGGACATGCTCCTGGAGGTCTCGGTCGAAGTAGATCATCACGTTCCTGCACATGATCACGTGGAACTCGTTGAACGACCTGTCGGTGACGAGGTTGTGCTGGGCGAACACAACATTCTGGGCGAGAGAGGGGTGGAACACGACCCGGTCGCCGTCGGCCACGTAGTACTCCGAGAACGACCGGGTTCCGCCCGCACGGATGTAGTTCTCTGTGTACTCCCGCATCTTTGCGATTGGGTACGCGAGCGTTCGCGCCTGATCGAGGGTCGCGTCGTCCATGTCGGTCGCGTAAATCCGCGTCCGGTCGTATAGCCCGGCTTCCTTCAGCAGGATGGCGACCGAAAGCGTCTCCTCGCCCGTGGCACACCCCGCGTTCCACACCCGAAGGAAGGGGTAGGTGCGGAGCTGCGGGATCACCTTGGCCCGGAACACCCGGAAGAACCCCGGGTCCCGGAACATGGCGCTCACGTTGACTGAGAGGTCCGCAAGCAGCCGCTTCATCGCCGCCGGGTCGTGCAGCACCCGCTCGAGGAGGCCGCTGATGCTGGTCAGGCCCTCGAACTCGACGCGGCGCCACACCCGGCGACGGAATGACGGGCGCGAGTACCGGCGGAAGTCGAAGCCGTAGGCCTCGTAGATCCCCTCGGCGAGCAGGTCGATCTCCACCGCCTCCAGGTCGCGGCGTCGCTGCGGCTCGCGGGGGTCGGGCATGACCTGCAAGAGCTCCCTACTCGCGTGCTATTCGTGCAGCCACACCCGCATGAGCGAGAGCAGCTGGTCGACCTCGATGGGCTTGGCGATGTAGTCGGAGGCCCCGGCGGCGATGCTCTTCTCGCGGTCCTCCCGCATGGCTTTCGCGGTCAGGGCGATGATGGGGAGCCGCTTGAACTGCCGCATCTTGCGCACGGCCTGGATGGCTTCGTAGCCGTCCATCTCCGGCATCATGATGTCCATAAGCACGAGCTCGACGTCGGCGTTCTGCGTCAGGACCTCGATCCCGTCCCGGCCGTTCTCTGCGAACACCACGTCCATGCCATGGTTCTCCAGCGCGCTGGTGAGAGCGAAGACGTTGCGCACGTCGTCGTCGACGATAAGGATCTTCTTGCCCTCGAGCACGGCGTCGGCCGCGTGCAGCTGCTCGAGCATGCGCCGCTGCTCGGCCGGCAGGGCGGCCTCGGGCCGGTGCAGGAAGCGCGACGCCTCGTCGAGGAGGCGCTCGGGTGAGCCGACGGTCTTGATGATCACCGTCTGCGCGTACTTCTTGAGCCTGGTCTCGTCGCGCCGAGTCAGCTCCTGGCCGGTGTAGACGATCACCGGCAGGTTGTGGAAGCGGTCGTCCTTCTTGACCTGCTCGAGGAGCGAGAAGCCCGACGTACCCGGGAGCTTGAGGTCGAGCACCAGACAGTCGTGCGGCTGCGCCTGCAGCTCTTCCAGGGCGGCCTCGGCGGTCGCCACGGCTGACACCTCCACGTCGGCGCCCGCCCCGAGGAGCTCGACGATGGCGCCGCGTTCGCGGTCATCGTCCTCGACGACCAGAAGGCGCTTGACCTCACGTGCGAGCAGATCGGCGACCCGGCCGACGGCGAGGTCGAGCGTCTCCTCCGTGACCGGCTTGTCGACCACGCCGGCGGCACCCGACAGCAGGGCTGCTTGGCGTTGCTTGGCGTCAGCAATGACGTGCACGGGCACGAGCCGGGTGGCCGGATGGCGCTTGAGCGAGTCGAGGAGGATCAACCCGTCCTCGGCTCCGAGCTCGGTATCGAGCACGACGGCGTCGAGCTTGAAGGCCTGGGCCAGGCGGTGGGCCGACTCGCGGCTGGTGGCAGCCAACACTTTGAGCCCCCGGGTGCGCGCCGCGGCCACGGCGTGGCCGGCCAGCGAGGTGTCGGCCTCGACGACGAGCAGGACGCGGTCACCGGGCTTGATCGTCGCCCGGTCGTCGCCCAACTCGTCCTCGGGCAGCGGCACGGGTACGGGCGCGGGCTTGCCCTTTGCGCTCGTGCGCGTCCTGGCTTTGCCCGTTGCCTTGCCCTTGGCCGGCTCGGGCCGGGACTCCACGACGGTGGTCGCCATCCCGGGGCTCTGCTCGGGGCGGTACGTCGTGGGCAGGTAGAGGGTGAACGTGCTCCCCTCCCCCAACACGCTCTCGGCGTGGATCTCGCCGCCGAGGAGACGGGCGATCTCACGGCTGATCGACAGACCGAGGCCGGTGCCGCCGTAGCGGCGCGCCGTGGTGCCGTCGGCCTGCTGGAACGCCTCGAAGATCAGGCGCAGCTTGTCCTCGGGGACGCCGATACCGGTGTCGGTCACCGAGAAGGCGACGACGTGCTCGGCGTCCTGGAGGACGTCGTGGACGAACCGTGTGCCCTCGGCCGGGCGGCCGATGCGCAGCGTGACTTTGCCCTTCTCGGTGAACTTGAAGGCGTTCGACAGCAGATTTCGCAGAACCTGCTGAAGGCGTTGCTCGTCGGTGAAGATCGGGCTCGGCACGTCGGACGTCACCTCGGTCTCGAAGACAAGACCCTTCTGCTCGGCGACCGGCGTGAAGGCCTGGGCCGCGTACTGGCGCACGTCGTCGGGCGCGAGGTCGGCGGGCGTGATGTCCATCTTCCCGGCCTCGACCTTGGACAGGTCGAGGATGTCGTTGATCAGCTCGAGCAGGTCGCTGCCGGCCTTGTGGATGGTGCTGGCGAACTCGATCTGCTTCTCGCTGAGGTTGCCGTCCTGGTTGTCGGAAAGGAGCTTGGCCAGGATCAGCAGGCTGTTGAGCGGCGTGCGCAGCTCGTGGCTCATGTTGGCCAGGAACTCGGACTTGTACTTCGAGCTCAGCGCGAGCTGCTCGGCCTTCTACTCAAGACCCAACCTGGCCATCTCGATCTCGGCGTTCTTGATCTCGATGTTGCGGTTCTGCTCGGCCAGCAGGGCCGCCTTCTCCTGCAGCTCCTCGTTGGTCTGCTGCAGCTCTTCCTGCTGGGTCTGCAACTCCTCGGACTGGCTCTGCAACTCGCGGGTGAGGCGCTGGGACTGCTCGAGCAGCTCCTCGGTGCGCATGTTGGCGACGATCGTGCTGAGCACGACGCCGATCGTCTCGGTGAGCTGGTCGAGGAACGTCTGGTGGACCTCGCTGAACGGCCGGAACGACGCCAGCTCGATGACGGCCAGCACCTGGTCCTCGAAGAGCACCGGGACGATGATGATGTTCACCGGTGCCGCTTCACCGAGTCCCGACGTGATCCTGATGTAGTCGTCGGGGGCCGAGGTGATGACGATCATCTTCTTCTCGAGCGCGGCCTGGCCCACGAGCGCCTCGCCGAACTTGAACTGGTTCGAGATGTGCTTGCGGGACTTGTACCCGTAGCTGGCGACCAGCTTGAGCTCGGCGTCGTCGCCGTTCTCGGCTTGCGTCATGTAGAAGGCGCCGTGCTGGGCGGCCACGACGGGCGTCAGCTCCGACATGATCAGGCGCGACACCGTCTGCAGGTCGCGCTGACCCTGCATGAGGCCGGAGATGCGGGCCAGGTTGGTCTTGAGCCAGTCCTGCTCCTGGTTGGCGAGGGTGGTCTCGCGCAGGTTGCCGATCATCTGGTTGATGTTGTCCTTGAGCTCGGCCACCTCGCCCTGGGCGGCGACCGTGATCGAGCGCGTCAGGTCGCCCTGGGTCACGGCCGTGGACACCTCGGCGATGGCCCGCAGCTGGGTGGTGAGGGTGGCGGCCAGCTGGTTCACGTTCTCGGTGAGCCGCTTCCACGTGCCGGCGACGCCCTCCACCTCGGCCTGACCGCCGAGGCGCCCTTCGGTGCCCACCTCCTTGGCCACGCGGGTGACCTCGGCGGCGAACGACGAGAGCTGGTCGACCATGGTGTTGATGGTGTCCTTCAGCTCGAGGATCTCGCCGCGGGCGTCGACGGTGATCTTCTTGGTGAGGTCGCCCTTGGCGACGGCGGTCGTGACCTGGGCGATGCTGCGGACCTGGCTGGTGAGGTTGCCAGCCATGAAGTTCACGTTGTCGGTGAGGTCCTTCCAGGTACCGCTCACGCCCTTTACCCGGGCCTGACCGCCGAGCTTGCCGTCGGTGCCCACCTCACGGGCGACTCGGGTGACCTCGTCGGCGAAGGACGAGAGCTGGTCGGTCATGCCGTTGATGGTCTCGGCCAGGGCGGCGACCTCGCCCTTGGCTTCGACGGTGATCTTCTGGGTGAGGTCGCCCTTGGCGACGGCGGTCGTGACCTGGGCGATGTTGCGGACCTGGCTGGTGAGGTTGGACGCCAGGAAGTTCACGTTGTCGGTGAGGTCCTTCCACGTGCCCGACACGCCGCGCACCTGGGCCTGACCGCCGAGCTTGCCTTCGGTGCCCACTTCTCTCGCGACTCGGGTGACCTCGTCGGCGAAGGACGACAGCTGGTCGACCATGGTGTTGATCGTGTTCTTCAGCTCGAGGATCTCGCCCTTGACGTCGACGGTGATCTTCTGGGTCAGGTCGCCCTTGGCCACTGCGGTGGTGACCTGGGCGATGTTTCGCACCTGGCCGGTGAGGTTGGACGCCATGAAGTTCACCGAGTCGGTGAGGTCCTTCCAAGTTCCGGAGACGCCCTCGACCTGGGCCTGACCGCCGAGCTTGCCGTCGGTGCCGACCTCGCGTGCGACTCGGGTGACCTCGTCCGCGAAGGACGAGAGCTGATCCACCATGGTGTTGATGGTGTTCTTCAGTTCGAGGATCTCGCCCTTCACGTCGACGGTGATCTTCTGGGTGAGGTCGCCAGTTGCGACCGCTGTGGTGACCTGGGCGATGTTGCGCACCTGACCGGTGAGGTTGGACGCCATGAAGTTCACCGAGTCGGTGAGGTCCTTCCACGTGCCGGCTACGCCCTCGACCTCGGCCTGACCGCCGAGCTGCCCCTCGGTGCCCACCTCGCGGGCGACTCGGGTTACTTCCGCGGCGAACGACGACAGGGTGTCGGTCATCCGGTTGATGGTCTCGGCCAGGGTCGCCACCTCACCCTTGGCCTCGACGGTGATCTTCTGGGCTAGGTCGCCGCGGGCCACGGCGGTGGCGACCTGGGCGATGTTGCGGACCTGGTCGGTCAGGTTCGACGCCATGAAGTTGACGTTGTCGGTGAGGTCCTTCCAGGTGCCGCTGACACCCTTCACTTCCGCCTGACCACCGAGCTTGCCGTCGGTGCCCACCTCACGTGCCACACGAGTTACCTCGTCGGCGAAGGACGAGAGCTGATCCACCATGGTGTTGATGGTGTTCTTCAGCTCGAGGATCTCGCCCTTGACGTCGACGGTGATCTTCTGGCTGAGGTCGCCGTTGGCGACGGCTGTGGTGACCTGGGCGATGCTTCGCACCTGGTCGGTGAGGTTGGACGCCATGAAGTTGACGTTGTCGGTGAGGTCCTTCCACGTGCCGGCCACACCTTCGACTCGGGCCTGACCGCCGAGCTTGCCGTCGGTGCCCACCTCGCGGGCCACACGGGTGACCTCGTCGGCGAATGACGACAGGGTGTCGGTCATCGAGTTGATGGTGTCGGCGAGCGTCGCCACCTCACCCTTGGCCTCGACGGTGATCTTCTGGCTGAGGTCGCCGCGGGCGACCGCAGTCGCCACCTGGGCGATGTTGCGGACCTGGTCGGTGAGGTTCGACGCCATGAAGTTGACGTTGTCGGTCAGGTCCTTCCATGTGCCGGCCACACCTTCGACTCGGGCCTGACCGCCGAGCTTGCCGTCGGTGCCCACCTCCCTTGCCACACGAGTTACCTCGTCGGCGAACGACGACAGGGTGTCGGTCATGCGGTTGATGGTCTCGGCCAGCGCGGCGACCTCGCCCTTTGCTTCGACGGTGATCTTCTGACTCAGGTCGCCGGTGGCGACGGCAGTGGCCACATAGGCGATGTTGCGGACCTGGCTGGTGAGGTTGCCGGCCATGAAGTTCACCGAGTCGGTGAGGTCCTTCCACGTGCCGGCCACGCCTTCGACCTGAGCCTGTCCGCCGAGGATGCCCTCGGTGCCCACCTCGCGGGCCACACGGGTGACCTCGTCGGCGAACGCGCCCAGCGTGTCGGTCATGCCGTTGATGGTCTCTGCCAGAGCGGCGACCTCACCCTTCGCCTCGACGGTGATCTTCTGGGTCAGGTCGCCGCGGGCGACTGCGGTCGTGACCTGGGCGATGTTGCGGACCTGGCTGGTGAGGTTGGACGCCAAGAAGTTGACGTTGTCGGTGAGGTCCTTCCATGTTCCGGCCACGCCTTCCACCTGCGCTTGGCCGCCGAGCTTCCCTTCGGTACCGACCTCGCGGGCGACTCGGGTCACCTCGGCCGCGAACGACGACAGGGTGTCGGTCATGCGGTTGATGGTCTCGGCCAGCGCGGCCACCTCGCCCTTGGCTTCGACGGTGATCTTCTTGGTGAGGTCGCCCGTGGCGACGGCGGTGGCGACCTGGGCGATGTTGCGGACCTGGTCGGTGAGGTTCGACGCCATGAAGTTGACGTTGTCGGTCAGGTCCTTCCATGT
>DASZJL010000072.1:0-6170 GCA_035948135.1 Acidimicrobiales bacterium
GCCGGCGTAGAGCCCGCCGGAGCCGCCGCTTGTCTGGTTGCCCCCGCCGCCGCCGGTGGAGCTCTGGGCACTGGCGCCGCCTGCGCCGACGGTGCCCCCGCCGTTGCCGCCCGCGCCGCCGCTCAAGCTCGCGCCCCCACCACCGCCGCCGCCGCCCACGATGACGCGGGCGGTCAGGGCGCAGCTGGTGGTCGACGCGCAGGAGCCGGTGCGCACGTCACTGGCGCCGCCCCCGGCGCCGCCGGCGTTGTTGGCGGTGCCGCCGCCGCCCTGGAAGATGCCATCCCCGCCCGGACCGCCGCCGCCCTGGGCGCCGACGTGGACCTCCAACACGTCACCGGGGTTGACGGTGAAGGTGGCCTTGGCCTCCCCGCCCAGGCCCCCGGCCCCGCCCCCGGGGTTGAAGATGCTGGTGCCGCCGGTGCCCTGGGCGCCGAAGGAGTCGACGCTGAGCGCGCTCCACCCGGGCGGGACGGTGAAGGTGTCAGTTCCCGTGGTCGAGTACGTGCAGGTTGTCCCGCTCGGGCTCAGCGTGCCGTTGGCGCCGCAGGGTGACGCCGCGCTGGCCGGTGCGATGCCCAGCAGCGGCAGACCGCTCGGCGCGAAGGAGGCCAGGAGCGCGACGGCGAGGGTGACGAGCGAGAGGCGCGCGCCAAGGCCGGAGTGTCGCGAGCCGGTGGCGCGCAATCTGGATGCCAACATGAGGCTGTCCCCCAACGCAACAGATCGCGACTGCGCGATTACGCAGAGTCATAGTCTGGGGTGCGGCTCGCATGCCGCGGAATAGCCCGTTCGCGCCATTTTCCGGGTAGCTAACAGAGGGGCGCGTAATCGCCAATTTTCTGTGTGCCCGATGAGATCTGGGGAGCGAGGACGTCGAATGGAGATGATGATCGATCTGGGACCTGCCGCGACTCGGATGGCGGGCCTGTTGGCGTCGACGTCGGACGACCAGCTCGACGGCCCGACCCCGAACCCCGAGATGACGCTCGGTGACCTCGTTGACCACGTCAGCGGACTGACCACCGGGTTCACCGCCGTCGCCCACAAAGTCGGCAAGGCGGACGGCCCACCGTCACGACCGAGCGCGGCCCACCTCGGAGACGACTGGCGCGAACGCATCGCACGCGATCTCGATTCGCTGGCCGAAGCCTGGCGTGACCCGGCCGCGTGGGAAGGGATGACCGCGGCGGCGGGCGTCGAGCTGCCGGGGGAGGTCGCCGGGGTGGTGGCGCTCGACGAGCTCATCGTCCACGGCTGGGACATCGCGGTCGCAAGCGGCCAGTCCTATGCGCCATCCGAAGCCGACATTGCGGCCGCGACATCGTTCGTGACGTCCTTTGAGGCTCCGCGCGACGGCAACCTCTTTGGTCCCATCGTGCCGGTGCCCGACGACGCCACACCGCTCGACAAGCTGCTCGGCCTCACCGGCCGGGATCCGAACTGGCGGCCGTAACGTAGGCGTTGTGGCCGCACCCGACTTTGACGTCGTCATCGTCGGCGCGGGCTTCTCCGGCCTTTACATGCTGTACCAAGTACGCGACGTGCTCGGGTTGTCAGCTCGCCTCTACGAGGCGGGCGACGGCGTCGGTGGCACCTGGTACTGGAACCGCTACCCCGGCGCCCGGTGCGACTCGGAGAGCTTCTACTACTCGTACTCGTTCTCCGAGGAGCTCCAACAAGAGTGGGTGTGGAGCACCAAGTACCCCGAGCAGCCGGAGATCCTGCGCTACCTCGAGCACGTCGCCGACCGCTTCGACCTCCGGCGCGACATCCAGCTCGGCACCCGGGTGACGACGGCCGAGTTCCAGGACGACGCCGACTGCTGGTCGGTCCACCCCGACGACGGGGGCGTGGTGACGGCCCGCTTTTTCATCAGCGCGGTGGGCTGCCTGTCGGCCGCCAACGTTCCGTCGATCCCGGGGTTGGACACCTTCGGGGGCGCGTGGCATCACACCGGCGCGTGGCCGCGCGAAGGCGTCGACTTCGCGGGCAAGCGCGTGGCCGTCATCGGTACCGGGTCCACCGGCATCCAGGCCACGCCGGTGATCGCTGCGCAGGCCGACCATCTCTTCGTGTTCCAGCGCACCGCGAACTACAGCATCCCCGCTCGCAACTACACGATCTCGCCCGAGCAGATGGACGAGATCCGGGCCGGCTACCCCGAGATCCGCCGCCGGTGCCGAGAGTCGTACGCCGGTTTCCCCTACGACCTCACCCACAAATCGGCGATGGAGGTCAGCGCGGAGGAGCGGACCGCGACCTACGAGCGCCTCTGGGGCGAGGAGGGCGGCTTCAAGTTCATCTACGGCTCCTACTACGACCTGTTGTTCAACGAGGGCTCCAACGACACGGCGGCCGAGTTCATCCGCAGCAAGATCCGCCAGATCGTGAAGGACCCGGTTGTGGCCGAGAAGCTGGCGCCCAAGGACTATCCCTACGGCACCAAGCGGCCGCCCGTCGACACCGACTACTTCGAGACGTTCAACCGGCCCAACGTGAGCCTCGTCGATCTGCGAGAGACACCGATCACCGAGATCACGCCGACGGGGATCCGCACGACTGACGCCGCGTACGACCTCGACGTCATCGTGTTCGCCACCGGCTTCGACGCCATCACCGGCTCGCTGCTCAAGATCGATATCCGCGGCCGCCAGGGGTTGGCGTTGACGGCGAAGTGGGAGGCCGGGCCGACGTCGTACCTGGGGCTGCAGGTGGCCGGGTTCCCGAACATGTTCACCGTCTCGGGCCCGGGCAGCCCCGCCGTGCTGGTCAACATGCCGACCGCGATCGAGCATCACGTGGAGTGGATCGCCGACTGCATCGCCTACCTGCGAGCGCACGGGCTCACCCGCATCGAGGCGACCACCGACGCCGAGGACGCGTGGGTCGAACACGTCCACACCGTGGCGGAGCGCACGCTCTACCCCCGCGCCAACTCGTGGTACCTGGGCGCCAACATCCCGGGCAAGAAGCGGGTATTCATGCCCTACGTCGGCGGGTTCCTTCCCTACACCGAGCGGTGCAAGGAGGTCGCCGAGCGCGGCTACGAAGGGTTCGCGGTGTCAGCGCGCCCGGCGTGACGTCACGACGCGACCGCAACCCGTCGACGAAGCCGCTCGAGTGCTCGTTCCTTGGTGCGCGAGACCTGCATCTGGCTCTTGCCCAAGCGACTCCCGACCTCCCGCTGGGACATGTTTCCGAAGTAGGAGAGCACGACCACGTCGCGTTCGGCCTCCGGCAGCGAGTGCACGAGGGCGTCGACGAAGAGCTCGTCCTCCGCCAGCGCCTGGGCCGGATCGTCCCCGCCGACCACGTCGACGAACGTCATCGATTCGTCGTCGCCGACGCCGGCGTCCAATGACACCACCGCTCGCCGCACGCCGCCGACCTCGAGCGCTTCGGCGACGTCTTCCGCCTCCAGGCCGAGCTCGGAGCCGACCTCGGCCAATGTCGCCGGGCGACCGAGCTCCTGCTCGAGGTAGTCGACGGCGCCCTGCACGTGGAGGTACCGCTCCTGGAGGAGACGCGGGGGCTTCACGAGCCACGCCCGGTCACGGAGGTAGCGCTTGAGCTCACCCACGATGGTCGGCACCGCGAAGGTGGAGAACCGCAGGCCCCGCCCGGGGTCGAAGCGGTCCAGCGCCAGCAGAAGGGCCATGAGGGCGACCTGGCGAAGGTCGTCGACCGGTTCGCCCCGGCCCGCGAAGCGACAGGCCAGGCTGCCCGCCAGTCCCTCGTGGCGCCGCACGAGCTCGGCCGCGATCTCGGGCGAGCGATCGGCGAAGTAGCGGGCGTGGAGTGCGTCGAGGTCCTCGGCGTCTTGCATGCCACCCATCGTGCGCCGAAGGCGGGCCCGGCACATCCCGCGTCCGCGTGGCAACGCCGATCGCGCCGTTACGCGGTCGCGTGTGGTGGCGGCCGGCGCCGGAGCGCATCCTCAGGATGTTCTTCGAGAAAGGATCGGGACATGCGAGAAGTCCGCTTGGGAAAGACCAACCTCAGCGTCTCCGCCATCGCCTTCGGCACCTGGGCGTTCGGCGGCGAGTGGGGCGCCGTCGACGTGGACGCCGCCACGGCGACGATCCACCGGGCCCTCGAACTCGGCGTCACCTTCTTCGACACCGCCCAGGCGTACGGCTTCGGGCAGGCGGAGCGCATCCTGGGCGACGCGTTGCGGTCGAGTGCGCGCCGTGAGGACGTGAAGATCGCCACCAAGGGCGGCCTGCGCAAGGACGGCGACCGCTTGGTGCGGGACACGAGCCCGGCCTGGCTGCGCGAGGGCGTGGAGGACAGCCTTCGCAGCCTCCACACCGACTACATCGACGTGTACCAGCTGCACTGGCCCGACCTCGGGACGCCGGCGGCGGAGACGGGCGCCGCCTTGGCCGCGCTGCTCGCCGAAGGCAAGATCCGCCACGTCGGCGTGTCCAACTACTCCCCGGACCAGATCGACGAGTTGGCACGCTTCGTCGACGTGGAGACCCTCCAGCCGCCGTACCACCTCTTCCGTCGCGAGATCGAAGCCGAGATCCTGCCGTACTGCGCGGCGCACGACATGGGTGTCCTCGTCTACGGGCCGATGGCCCACGGCCTCCTGAGCGGGACGATGTCGACCGACACCACCTTCTCCCCCGACGACTGGCGGTCGCACAGCTCGGACTTCACGGGCCAGACCTTCGCCGCCAACCTGGCGGTCGTCGCCCAGCTGAAGACCTTCGCCGCCGACCGCGGCATCTCGCTGCCCACCCTGGCCGTGGCCTGGGCGCTCGCCAATCCGGCCGTCGACGTCGCCATCGTCGGCGCCACCAAGCCCGCCTATCTCGACGACTCGACGGCCGCAGCCGACGTGAAGCTCGAGGCCGACGACCTGTCCGAGATCGAGCGCATCATGGCGCCGGCCGTGCCCGTCAAGGGCCCGTCACCGGAAGGGATGTAGCGCGCGCCTCAGTCGGAGTCGGGGCGCCAGCCGGCGTGCTCGAAGGCGACGCGGCTCAGGTCGACACGGGTGCGCACGTCGAGCTTGCGGAAGATCGAGCGCAGGTGGAAGTCCACCGTGTGACGGGACATGAAGAGGCGCTCGGCCGCCTCGCGGTTGGTCAGGCCCTGCGCGACGAGGTCGATCACGCTGCGCTCGGTGGCCGTCAGGCTCTCCCACCCGTACGGGCGACCGCCGGTCACCGATGACGAGTTGTCGCCGTCGTCGGTGAGCGGCTTCAGCCGGAGGGCGGCCCCGACCAGATCGGGACCGTCGAGGACGGGCTCACAGCGCACCGCCACCGACACCCCGCTGCCGAGCACGAGCTCGGCGGCGCCCGTACTTCCCGTCGCCATCAGGCCGGCGGCGCAGGCCCACAGCGCAGCCTCGTCGGTCGGATCCACCAGCGGGTCGGCGGCCGCGTTGGTGATCATCGTGCGCTCGTTGATGAACACGAGCGGGCCCTTCGCCCGCCGGCGCTCACGCAGGAAACGCTGCAGCATGGCGCGCTCCGCGATGCGGGCGTCGTCCAGCAGACGGTCCTCGATCTCCCGCGCCGCCCGCCTGGCCAACGTCAGCATCAGCGCACTGGAGTCGGTCGCCCCGCACGTGAGGTCGACCGCGCCCAGGACCCGACCGCTGCGCGGGTCGATGACGGGCACCGCGGCGCACGCCATGGTGATGAGGGCGTCGGCGAAGTGCTCCTCGGCCTCGACGACCGTCGGGGCCCGCTGTTCCAGCGCGGTGCCGATGGCGTTGGTGCCGACCCGGTCCTCTGCGTAGACGAACCCGGGGGCGAGGGAGATGCCGTCCAGCCGGCGCAGCAGGCTCGGGTCGGAGACGCGTCGGTCGAGCAGGCGCGCCTGCCCGTCGGTGAGGAGGATGCTCATCGTTGCGGGGGCGAGGTCCTCGGCCAGCTGGTCGAGCACCGGGCGCGCGGCCCGGACGAGGAGGGCGTCAGTGTCGATGTCGCGATCCTCGGGGACGTCGAACCGGTCGGGCCGCAAGCCGGTGCGGGCCGAGCGCTGCCACGACGCGCTGATCTCCTCGCGGACGGCCGCGGGGACGGATCCCGCGGCGATGAGTGCGTCCAGCGCGTCTCGAAGCGCGACGTCACCGTTCAGGAAGCATCCCCCCTCCAAGGGTCGCTTCCCGAAGGCTATGGACCTCCCGTCAGGAGAGCAATCCCCCC
>DASZJL010000073.1:0-33878 GCA_035948135.1 Acidimicrobiales bacterium
GTCGTCCTCGATGATGAGCACGCGCGGCGTCGTGGTCGTCACAGGCACCCGACCATGATGCCGACGCTCGAGTCCTTCGGCAGCATCGTCTGGGCATTGTTCAGCAAATTGTGAGGACTTGGCACTCGGTTCGTAAGCGGACCCCGGGTTAGAAGGGCTCGATGCCCGACGTTGTCATCCCTGTCCTCGACGAGGCGGCCGCCCTCCCGATCGTGCTGCGGGCCATGCCGGCGGGGTACCGACCTGTCGTCGTCGACAACGGGTCGACCGACGGCTCCGGCGACGTCGCTGGCGCCCTGGGCGCGACCGTCGTCACGGAGCCATGTCGGGGCTTCGGCGCCGCGTGCTGGGCGGGTCTGTGCGCCGCGGACCCCGATGACGACGTCGTGTGCTTCATCGACGGCGACGCGTCGCTCGACCCTGCGCAGTTGCCGCTGGTTGCCGCGCCTGTCCTCGAGGACCATGCCGATCTCGTCCTCGGCGCCCGACGGCCAACCCGCCGTTCCGCCTGGCCCCTCCACGCACGCATCGCCAACCTGGTCCTTGCCTCCGAGGTTCGACGCCGGACGGGGACGCCGCTGCGGGACCTCGGTCCCATGCGCGCCGCCCGCTGTTCGTCGTTGCGTGCCCTCGGCATCACCGACCGACGGTCCGGGTGGCCGCTCGAGATGGTGCTGCGCGCCGTCGACGCCGGATGGCGCGTGCGAGAGGTCGACGTCGCGTACGTGCCGCGGACGGGGCGCTCGAAGGTGACCGGGACGGTGCGCGGGACGTTCGGTGCCGTGCGGGATATGGGTCGTGTCCTGCGGTGAGCGCGACGCACGTTCTGGTGATGGCCAAGTCGCCGGTAGCCGGCCGGGTCAAGACGCGGCTGTGCCCGCCGCTCACGCCGAAGGAAGCGGCCGAAGTCGCCGAGGCGGCGCTGGCCGACACGCTGGCTGCCGTCGCCGCGTGCCAGGCCGACCGGAGGATCATCGCCCTCGAGGGCCAGCCCGGCGCATGGCTGCCCGAGGGCTTCGATGTCATCCCTCAGGTCGGGCGAGGACTTGGGCCGCGACTTGCCAACGCGTGGGCGGCGACGGCGCCGTCGACGGGCGGCTGGGGGATCCAAATCGGGATGGACACGCCACAGGTGACGGCATCCGAGCTCGACGCCCTGCTCGCCAAACTGGTCTCGCCGCGTCCGTCTCGACGGGAACGAACGGCCGTGTTGGGCCCGGCGTCAGACGGCGGGTGGTGGGTGATCGGGCTCCCGGGGACCGATCCTCGTCGTGTGTTCAGTGGCGTGGAGATGAGCACACCCCACACCGGCGACGCGCAGCTCAGGCGACTACGAGCTCTCGGCCTCGCGGTCTCGGTCGCGCGGGAGCATCGGGACATCGACACGTTCGCGGATCTCGCCGCGGTAGCCGAAGCACATCCGCAGCTGCACACCGCCACCGCGTGGCGACGATGGACGACGCCAGCTGTCGCGATGGTCTCGTGACCGAGTCCTCGTTGGTCATGCGTGACGAGGAAGGTCGCGCCCTTCCCCTGGAACCCTCGCGGTGGCACGGTCCGACCACGCCGGAGGAGCGCATGCTGCTCGCAGGCGTCGGCGGGCCGGTCCTCGACGTGGGATGCGGGCCCGGTCGGGTGCTCGACGCGCTCGCCAGGCGAGGGATCGCGGCCCTCGGCGTCGATCCTGCGCCCGCGGCTGCCGCCCTCGCCCGGCGCAAGGGGTGCGCCGTCCTCCAACGGTCGGTGTTCGATCCCCTCCCCGGCACAGGGCGGTGGGAGACCGTCCTCCTCTTGGACGGCAACGTCGGCATCGGCGGCGACCCGCGCCGCCTTCTTGAACGTTGTGCCGCGCTGCTGCGCCCGGGCGGGACGATCATCGCCGAGGTCGAGGCGCCGGGCAGCGGATGGCGCTCCTGCCGCGCCCGGCTGGAGCGCGAGCAAGACGCGGGCGGCTGGTTCCCATGGGCCGTCGTCGGGTGTGACGCAGTCGACGCCATCGCGGGCGCGGCCGGCCTCGCCGTCTCCGAGGTGCGGCAGCTCGAGGGTCGGTGGATCGTCTGGTTGGAGCACGTGGCCGTGGGGCGAGATGTCTGCGCGTGACGCGATCGAGCGTCGCGTCCGGGAGCTCACGACCGATCCCGACGAGCCCCTCCACCAACACGCGTACCAGAGCCCTCTGCGCGACGAACGCCTCGCGGCGTGGCTGGGCGCCTCGTTAGGCATCCTGTTCTCGATCTGCTTCGTCACCGGGCTGTACTCCCACCTGCACCAGCACCCGCTCAGCTGGTTGCCCGTGCCCTCCCGACCCGTCGGTCTCTATCGCGTCACGCAGGGGTTGCACGTCGCCGCCGGGATCGCTTCGATGCCGATCCTGCTCGCCAAGCTGTGGGTGGTGTGGCCGCGGTTCGTTTCGCTGCCTCCGATCAAGAGCGCCGCCCACCTGGTGGAGAGGATCGGGCTGTTTCCGCTGGTCGCGGGCGGGATCTTCATGGTGTTCTCGGGGATCGCGAACATCGCCCAGTGGTATCCGTGGCGATTCGGCTTCCCGGCGGCCCATTACTGGGTGGCGTGGATCGTCGTTGGCGGGCTCGTTGCTCACGTGGGCGCCAAATGGGCGATCGCCCGCCGGGCCCTCGCCCGTCCGAGCCGCCGGCCCCCCCTGCCCGCGGCCGACGGGGTGTTGGGCGCCGTCGCCGAGGGGACGCATCCGGGGCTTTCTCGGCGAGGGTTCTTGGGCACGGTGTTCGGAGCGGCGGGCGTCCTCACGCTCACGACCGTCGGCCAGACGGTGACGCCGCTGCGACGGCTTGCGCTCCTCGCCCCCCGGGATCCGGCCGTCGGGCCGCAGGGGCGTCCGGTCAACCGGAGCGCGGCCAACGCCGGGGTGCTGCAGAGCGCGCCCTCCCCCGACTACCGCCTCGTCGTCGACGGCAAGGTGCGGCGGCGCCTCTCGTTCGACGCCTCGCAGCTAGAGACGATGGCGGCCCACGAGGCGACGCTGCCGATCTCCTGTGTCGAGGGTTGGAGCTACTCGGCCAGATGGCGTGGCGTCCGAGTCCGTGACCTCCTCGTCATGGCCGGCGCCGCGCCGACCGCGACGGCGCGGGTGCACTCGCTCGAGCAGGGCAGCGTGTACAGCAGCTCGTTCCTCGATCACGCTCAGGCCCACGACCGCGACACGCTGCTCGCCACCCACCTCGACGGGATCCGCCTGGACCTCGACCACGGCTTCCCGCTGCGGCTGATCGGGCCCGGCCGCCCCGGTGTCAATCAGACCAAGTGGGTCACGAGACTGGTCGTCGAGTGACCGATCGCGATACTCCGATCGTGGAGCCAGAGCAGCGGCTGCGCAGGCCGATGTTCTGGGTGAGCGCAATTTTCGGTTGGGCGGTCATCGCCTACGGCGTGCGGGGCCTCCTGCACCACCACGTCGACACCCGGCCGTCGAACCTCGCCAAGTTCTTCGTGGGCGGGGCCCTCGCCCACGATCTGCTGTTCGCGCCGGTCGTTCTCGTGGTTGGAGTGCTGCTGGCACGAGCCGCTCCCCGGCCGGCACGCGGATGGCTTCAAGCCGGCCTGCTCGTGTCCGGCTTTCTCGTCCTCTTCTCCTATCCGCTCGTTCGGGACTACGCCAAGGTCATCCACAATCCGAGCTCGCTGCCGCACAACTACACGGCGAACCTGGCTGTGACCGTCGGCGTCGTGTGGGGCGCAGTGATCGTGGGCGCGCTGGGTACCGCTGTGGGACGCCGACGGTCTTCGCGACGTGCTCGGAGAGGACTGAGATGACTCTCATCGGCAGGCAAGGGAACCGCGTGTTTGGGGACACTCGGCAGCCTGATTACTGAGCGGGTCGCGCTGCATGGCGAGCCGCTCGCGGCTGGATTAATCAGCGGGCCAGCACGGGGGACCGGCTCCGCGTCAAATCCCCAGCTGCACCAGAAGCTGATTTAGCGTCTGGACAAGCCCCCAAAGTGGGTACGGCAGAGGGGTCGGGGACGACACACAGTTGACGCAGCGGAGGACGTTTTGCTGCACCGGTGCTGACGTGCTCGGATCGTACAGACTGTCGCCACTGTAGGAAGCAGTGATCGCATGTTGCCCGAGCGACAGTGACGATGTCGTGCACGTCGCCTGATGTGCGGCGTATCCGTTGCGGGTGACCGGCTGACTTCCGCAGCCGGGGATAGTGGATCCGTCGGCCGAAAAAGCGACCGTCCCGCCACCATCGGCGGGAATGACCGTCGCCGTGAAGGTGACGGGATCACCGAGAGCCGACGGCGTACCCGACGATTTGAGCCCGGTGGCAGTCTGGCCGAAGTGAACCTCAACCGGCGTCGGCCTGTCGGCCGTCGTCCCGTCGCCCAACCCGCCGAAGCCATTGTCGCCCCAGCACTGCAGGCCACCACCGCCCGGCAGCGCGCAGTTGTCGGCCCCCGCGGCGCTGAAGGCCGTAATCCCGCTGTTCAGTCCGATGACGCCGACCGGTGTGGAGCTGTTCGTCGTCGTCCCGTCTCCCAGCTGCCCGTGTCCGTTGTCGCCCCAGCACTGCATCCCTCCGCCGCTGGACATCGCACAGCTGTGGGCCTCCCCGACGCCGATCGCTGTGACCCCGCTGTTCAGTCCGATGACGCCGACCGGTGTGGAGCTGTTGGTCGTCGTCCCATCGCCCAGCTCTCCGCTGAAGTTCTTGCCCCAGCAGCGCACTGCACCATCACTGGTGAGCGCACAGGTGTGCCACCCCGCGGTGCTCACGGCGACCACTCCGTTGTTCAGCCCGCTCGGGGTGACCGGCGTGGAGCTATCGGTCGTCGTCCCGTTTCCCAGCTGCCCGTTGGCGTTGTAACCCCAGCAGCGCAACGAGCCACCCGTGATGAGCGCGCAGGTGTCGAGGGTGCCGGCGCTGATGGCGACCACTGGGCCGTCCAGCCCGCTCACCGCGACCGGTGTGGAGCTGTTGGTCGTCGTCCCGTCGCCCAGCTGCCCGTACTTGTTGTAGCCCCAGCAAAGCACTGCGCCACCGTTGGTCAGCGCACACGAGTGCCCGTCGCCAGCGCTGATGGCGGCCACGCCGCTGCCCAGCCCGGTCACGGCGGCCGGCGTGGGGCTGCTCTCGTACGGCTGTCCTCCGTCGCCCAGCTCTCCGAACTCGTTGTTGCCCCAGCACAGCACACCGCCACCGTTGGTCAGCGCACACGAGTGCGCGTCGCCAGCGCTGATGGCGGCCGCGCCGCTGCCCAGCCCGCTCACCCAGGCCGGCGTCGAGGTGCTGGCTACTGTGTCGTCGCCGACCTGTCCGTAGTAGTTGTACCCCCAGCACAGGACACCGCCACCGCTGGTCAGCGCACAGGTGTGATCTGCGCCGGCGCTAACGGCCGAGATCGTTGGCGAGGTCGCCCCGGCCGGGGACATTCCCGCCGCGACGAGGCCGCATGACGCAACGAGCGCCACGAGCATGAGCCGTGAAGAGCGCTTCACCGATCCTCCCACCCGACGCCGCAGAACCTGACGGAGTTCGACGCATAGGAGGAGTTCTCCTCCTTGGCCGCGGCCACCGCGCCGACGCTCCGTCCCTCGACCGCACCCATGTCGACGCCGCACTCAGGACGCCGCGGCCCAGCCCGAGGCCGGCCCGCTTCGTGTTGCCGTTGCCCCTACCGCGAAGCGCGGTCGAACTTATTTGCCGACGGTCAGAGTGAGCGTGACCGTCGCCTTCTGGGGCGCCGGGGTGAGGATGGTTCCCCCGTTTTTGTTGTCGGGCGTCGCCGTCGTGGAGGAGTCGGTCACGGTGAAGGTCACGACGCTGCTGCCGGCACCCTTCGGCTTGCCGGTGATGGCGCCCGTCCCCGCGTTGAGGCTGAGGCCCTTGGGGAGGGTGCCCGAGGTGACCGACCACTTGTACGGGGCGGTTCCCCCCGCCGCCGTGAGGGCGGCGGAGTAGGAGTGACCGGCGGTGACGCTCGGCAGGCTGGTGGTCGTCGTGTGCACGGGCACGTAGGGATTCTGGCCCACGAGGCTGGGCGAGCTCACGAACGTGTAGCCGAGCGCCTTCATGCCTGCCACGATCTGCTGCAGCCCGGAGATGTCGTAGTAGGGATGGAAGAAGAAGCTGGCGACGCCCTGGCGCACGGCCAGCTCGGCCTGGGCGTGGGCGACGATTGTGGCCGGCAGCCGCGCCGGGTTGTTGTTCTGCATCACGGGCTCGTAGTTGCCCAGGTTCTCGGGGATCACGGTGGAGCCGTCGAGGTCGTGGACCACGTAGGGGAAGAACTGGCCGAACACGTGGCTGTAGTTGACCGCCCCACCGGCCAGCTGGCCGCCGAAGTACAGGCCCCGCTCGTAGCGGGTGGCGAAGACCTTGCCGATGCCGGCGTAGTCGGCCGCCGACGCCGAGTAGTGCGGCGTCTCCCAGAAGGCCGGGGTGGGCAGGCCGGACTGGGCAAACATGGCTTGGCCTGTGGCGACCCTGCCCTGGGCCCAGGCCGAAGAATCGTTGGGGACGGGGCCGTCCTGGACGACCCAGTCCGAGCTCGGGCAGCCGCCGTCGGCGTTGGGGTCGAGCGGCCCGCCGAACGTGGCCGAGCAGTGGGCCCTGAAGAACTCGAAGTCGTCGCCGCTCACACCGCTGTACGGGTTGGCGACGTTGGAGTACTGGTGGGTGTAGCCGTGCTCGATGATGGTGCCGCCCCGGGCCCGCATGTACTGCAGCGCGTCGTCAAAGGCCTTGACCGTCGGGTCGGACTGGTTGGAGATGTCCTGCTGGACCGGTACCCCGTCGTTGTTCACGTAGCCGTTGGGGTCGCGGTAGGAGGGGATGACGCCGACGGTGAAGGGGACGCCCTGGCTGTAGAGGTAGTCGGCGATGGCGCGCATGTCGTCGGGGCTGTCCCAGCCGGAGCTCACGTCCTCGAGGCGCACAAGCGCGTGGTGCACGGCCGGGGCCGTGGGCGCCAAGGCGTCGAAGAGCAGGTCCGAGAAGGCCAGGTAACGGTCGCGCTCGCTCATGTACGAGAGCGGCACCTCGCCAATGAAGGTGAGGTTCCCCGAGCGGATGGCCCAGGGGAAGGTCGTGCCCGTCGTCTGGGCGATCCCGTTGCACGCCACCACTGCGCCCGTCGTGTTCGTGCAGTTGGCTTGGGCGAGCACCGTCACCGCCGCGGGCGTCGTGATGTGCGGCGCCAGGACGGGGCCGCCGGTTGTATTGCGGCTCAGGACCTGGCCCTTGTAGGCGACGCTGGCTACCTGGTCGGCGCCGTCGAAGTAGGTCGTCGAGGGGTCCCACCCGTAGTTGGCCTGGAAGGTGGCGTTGGCCAGCGAGCCAGAGGCGCCCGACAGCTGCCAGACGTTGTCCCCGCCCCAGACCACTGGATGTGTGGTCGAGACGACGTCGGACAGGAAGCTGGCCGGGATCGGCTCGTTGTACGTCGAGCCCATATAGATGGTGGCCGTGAAGTTGTTGACCTGGCCGGCCGTGTAGGCGCTGACGGGCTCGGCCGTCACGGTCCCGAAGTGCGTGGCCAGGTTCCCGGCGCCCATGGCGTTGAGCTCCCCGAGCCACCCGTAGGGGCCAGTGGTGTCGTAGAGGACGAGCGTCGTCGCCGAACCCGGCGCACCCCAGCTGACCGGTCGGGGCGTACTCGGAGTCGCAGCCTTCGCTGCCGTCAGCGCGGGAGAGAGGCTCGGCCCCAACGTCAGGACGGCTACGGCAAGCGTGAGGGCACCCAAGCGGCGCCGGGAGAATCGGGCCATACGTCGAGGATGACGCCGGACGACCGGCGCCCGGCACCGCCAAAGGTCCCGTTGAACGTCCCCGAGGTCCCGGACGTTTCCGGCCATCCGGCGTAACAACCGGGCGTGGCCTCCGGCGCAGAACGTGCAAACGCCCCCGCTGGTCTGCACAGACCAGCCGAATTTCAAGCGGCTCTCAGTGCGCGAAGTGCCGTTCAGGGACGGCGCCGAACGCGCCAGCCAATATCGCACGCGATTGGAGCCGCCGGGAGAGCGGACGCGCGCCCTACTCCAGCGGCTGACGCGCGATGGCCCGGGGTTCGCGGCCGGCCAGGAGCCAACCGGCCGCGGTGGCGGCCACTGGCAGGGCGACGAGGATCACGACCAGGTCCCGCAAAGGCACGTTGCTCAACGTGACCAGGTCGCTGCGGTGGAAGGCGACCATGGCCAGGTAAGCGTCGGCCACACCCAACACCGCGCCGAGGGCGGCCAGGGCGCCGGTCGTGGCGGCGGTGATGGACCGGCGAGTGCTGCTGCTGGCGCCGGTCGCGGCGAGCACGCGCAGGTCGCTGGCCGTCTCGCTGCGGATGAGGCCGACGGTCATCGCCAACACACCCAGGGCGAGGACAAGGCCGGCGAGCGTGGCCTCATCGCCCAGCTGTTTGAACGACCCGCCAGTTGTCCGCGTCTCGATCGTGAGCCCGCTCGCGGCCGCCGCTTTGCGCGCCGCGTCGATCTGGGTTGAGGTCAGCGGTCGGGGAGTCGTCAGCAGCCACGCCACCGGCACCTCGCGCAGCCCCAGCGCCTGCATGGCGTGGGCCGTGAGGAGCACGTTGGGCTCCGACCGGCCCGTCGGGAGAACGACGTGCTGGAACTTCGGGTGCTCCACCATCTGGCGCATCCCGTAGTTGAGCTGGAGATGCGAGAGGCCGGTGTACGACGTCACGACGTCGGCCGTGGGGTCGATCGAAGTGGGCGCGATCCCATAGTGGGCGAGCACCGCGGGTGTGGCGACGTAGAGCGGATGCACGAGCTCGATCCTCACCCCTTCGCCGGCCGGCGCGCTCGTGACGAGCCCCGCCGCGTCCCGGCCGCTGGCTTGCGGGCCTTGGATGATCGGCTCCTCAGGGTTCACGGCCTTGTCCAGCCCCAGTACGTCGTGCGTCCCCAGCGCCGTGGCGATGGTGTCGACGTGGGCATGTGCCGCGGCCTGCTCGGCGGGACCGACGTCGGAGATGGGCCCATCCTTCAGGGCGCCGGGGTCGGAGTACACCGCCATTTCGTTGGCCGCCAGGTTCGACCGAACGCTGCCTTCGACCTCATTTCTCGCCGCCGCGCTGACCGCCACAGTTGCCGCGATGCCGACGGCGAGGGTGACAGCACCGAGGGCCGCGCCGGAGCGCGCCTGGTAGCGCGCCAGGTCTCGCAGAGCCAGACGCACGGCGATGGGCGCCTGACGCGCTGCGTCCGCTACTGCCCGGATGGCGAGCGGTGCGAACAGGATCACGCCGACCGCCGTCGCAACCGCGCCCGTGGCGACAACCAGCGGGCGCCGGCCGTGGGCGAGGAACAACAGGGCTTCCCCGACGCCGAGTAGCACCACGCCGGCTCCCACGAACCGGTGGGCGGGTTGGGGCCGGGGTGGGCGGCCGGACAGGGCGGCGACGACCGAGGTCCGCGAAGCGGCCCGCGCCGGCCACCACGACGCGGCCACGGCCGTGATGACGGCCAGCGCCATCGCCGCGGCCACCGCCCACCACGGCAGGTTGAAGCGGTCGATGCGGTGGTGGGCGAGGTTCTCCAAGCGAGGCGCGAACGCCAGCCACCCGGCCAGGCCCACCGCCGTGCCCACGATGGCGGCCGCGACGCCGACGGCAGCACCGTTGGCGAGGATCACCAGACGTAGGTGCCGGTCGGTGGCGCCGATCGACTCGAGCATCCCCAGCGCCCGCATGCGTCGCTGGGCCAGCACCGTGAAACCAGCCACGGCGATCAGCCCGACGAGAAGGAGGCCGACCACCTCCATCACGAGCACGGCGATGGCGGCTGTCGTCCTTGCTCCCGGCGACGCACCTTCGATCTGGACGGGCGTGCCGCTCGGCAGGTGGACCGGCGCGAAGTGCTTGATGTCGAACTGGGCGATCTCGATCGAGAAGCTTTCGGCGTGGTCGATCTGCCCCGGGGCCAGCAGGGCGAAGCGTTCGGATAGCTCCCGCGGATTCTCGACGAGGCCCACCACACGCAGGTCGCGACCCGTCCCGCGCCACAAGCCGCCTACGTGGAGGTCGAAGAGGGACGCCACGCTGCGGGTCATCGCCACCTCGTCGGCACGAGTAGGCAAGCGTCCGGCGAGGAGGTGCAACGACCGATGATGCGAAGCGTCCGACGAGACCGGCGCCCGCACCTCGACGGTAGCGACCGAACCCGGAACCGCGACTTTCTGGTGGGCGAAGACGTCAGTGGCGCCGAACGTCGCCTGCAATGCCGCAACATCGGCGGCCAGCCCCTGGTCGGAGCCAGAAAGCACGAACGTGGTTTGCCCTGGCGGCGTGGAGTTGGTGACCACGGCCACGCCTGCAGTCGTCGCCATCACCGCGACCGTCAGCAACGCAAGTACCAGCACCTGTTGGCGCCACTCGCGCTTGAACAGCCGCCAGCCCCAGCGCACCACGGCGCGGCGGGCGGGTACCCCGCCGTCCTCGGCGCGCCCCCCATCGACCTCCGCCTCCGGCCGCTCGAGCAGCGTCGTACTCATCGGTTCTTGGTCGGTGCGAGCAGCGACTCGGGACCCGGGGCCGGCGACGTCTGGTCGACAACCCGTCCATCGCGCAGAAACACCACCCGGTCGGCCCACGAGGCGAGCTGGGCGTCGTGGGTCACAACCACGCCGGCCACGCCCTTCCGGCATGCGGTGCGCACGAGGCGCATCACCGCCTCGGCCGTCACCGAGTCGAGCGCGCCCGACGGCTCGTCGGCCAGCAGCAGGTGGCGGTCGCCCACCACGGCCCGGGCGATGGCCACCCGTTGGCGCTCGCCGCCCGACAGCTCGTCGGGGAAGCGCGACGCGCAATCGGCCAGGCCCAGTTTCTCGAGTCGCTTCATCCCGGCGATATGGGCCACCTTGGCTCGCACGCCGTCGAGCTCCAGAGGGAGGGCCACGTTTTCCAAGGCGGTGAGGCCGGCCAGCAGGTTGAAGTCTTGGAAGACGTAGCCGATGGCGCGGCGCCGCAGTTGCGCCTTTTCGTTTCGCGACATCGCCGTCAGAACTCGCCCGCCCACCAACACCTCGCCCCTCGTCGGCTCCTCGAGGCTGCCGGCGATGGTCAAGAGCGTGCTCTTGCCGGACCCGCTCGGACCCATGATGGCGACCAACTCGCCGGCGTCGACGCAGAGGCTGACGTCGCGCAGGGCGTGCACCTCGCTGGGCCCGTCGCCGTAAACCTTGGATACGCCGCGCAGCTCGAGTGCACTCATCGCCGCACCTCCGCTCTCGGCCGCCGCTTGGGGCGCGACGGTGGGGCAGCAGACTGCGAAGCCGACAACGAGGCCTTGTCGGCCGTCGCGCGCTTGAGCCGCCCGTCGGCCGCGTCCAGCCAACGGACGACGGAGTCCAAGCGGAAGAGCTCGGCGTCGACAACCAAGGCCAATCGCACTTCGTCGTCGGCTGCCCCTTCCTTGATGCGAGTCCACTCCTGCATCAGCTCGACGAGGTGGCGGCGGTGCACCTGGATGACGTCGCGCACGTCGACACCCGGGACGTGCAAGGCCACCAACACCTTGATCACCAGCTCGTCACGCGGCGGCGAGGAGAGATCGGGCGGCGTGCGCAGCCACCGGGCCAGGTCCTCGCGGCCCACGCGGGTGATGTGGAAGTTCTTCTGCGGCCCGTCCTCACTCGCGTCGTCGGACTCGACGAGCCCGTCGCGCTCGAGGCGGGCGAGTGTCGTGTACACCTGTCCGACGTTCAGCGGCCAGACCTCACCGGTGCCGGACTCGAACTCTTGCCGAAGCTGCAGCCCGTACTTGGGGCCTTCACTCAGCAGCGCCAGCAGGGCATAGGGAATGCTCACCAGGTTCCTTCGCGCAGTAGCATACTCGGTATAGTACGCAGTAGACCACGGCGAGGCAAGGGTCACGGCGCCGCATCCGTCTGGCGGGCATTCCCGATCTGGACTAGAACCGGTTCTAGTTCGGCAAGGGAGAGCGACGTGAGCCGTTTCACCGACGAGGAAGTCGAGGCTGCGTTCGAGGTGAACCGGCGCACCCAGGAGCACGATGACTGGGACGCATACGCCGATCTCTTCACCGACGACGCGGTCTACGTCGAGCACGAGCTCGGGACGTTCGAGGGCCGGGAGGCGATCCGGGCGTGGCTGGTGCCGGTGATGGCGCCGCTCGTCGGCTGGCAGTACCCGATCCACTGGCACCTCGTCGGCGACGACAAGGTCGTGACGTACTGGGA
This sequence comes from Acidimicrobiales bacterium, assembly GCA_035948135.1. GTDB lineage: Bacteria > Actinomycetota > Acidimicrobiia > Acidimicrobiales > AC-14 > CADDZP01. The sequence continues at coordinate 12,191 of DASZJL010000073.1, forward strand.
GAACGTGATGCCGTCGCCGGCCGGTGACGACCGACGCCACAGCTTCTTCGGGATCAGCGTCCTCACCTATGGCGGCGAGGGCAAGTGGTGCCGCCAGGAGGACGTGTACAACGGGAAAGAGATGGAGGCCGCCATGGGCACCTGGCTGCAAGCGGGCGGGACGCTGGGTGCGCCCACGGTGGCGAATCCACCGTCGTGACGGATCTAATCCCTGCGCAATCCATCTGGCCGTCCGGGGCGTAGTACCTGATTGAAGGGCGGAGTCGCCCGCAGACCCTGGAAGAGGAGCACGATGAACGCAGGAAGCGTCGCTGGACGCCGCATTTCCCGGAGGTTGCTGACCGCTACCGCCCTTGCCGGCGTGGCGAGCGTCGGCATCGCCGCCTGTGGTGGCGGTTCCTCGAGCACGAAGGCCGCGTCGCCGACGACCACGGCGGGTTCGCCTGCCACCACGGGCGGTGCTTCCTCGTCTCCTGGCACCATGTTCAGCGCCGCGAGCGTTCCCGGGCTCGGGACGGTGGTCGTCGACGGAAAGGGTCGCACGGTGTACCTGTTGACCGGCAGCCAGAAGAACCTGCCGTGTGACGATGCAAGCGGTTGCACCAAGGTCTGGCCCGACTTGGCGCTTCCCGACGGCACGTCTGCGGCTACCGCCGGACCCGGCCTGCAGCAATCGTTGCTCGGCACCATGAAGCTCAGTAGTGGCGAGACCTACCCGACCTACGGCGGCTACCTCATGTACGAGTTCACAGGAGACTCCGGTCCCGGGCAGGGCGCGGGCCAGGGCATCAAGAGCTTCGGCGGAACCTGGTACGCGCTGACCCCCGCCGGCACTCCTGTCGGCACGGCGGCCGCCGGCGGCTCGAGCAACACCACGATGAAGAGCTCGAGCGGGGGCGGCTACTAGGCGGCGCCGGTCGGCTCCGGCCTAGAGTAGAACCGGTTCTACTTCGCGAAGGGGAGACCGGATGCTGCTCGAGGGCAAGACCGTGATCGTCACCGGCGTGGGAGCCGGGCTCGGGCGGGAGTGCGCGGCGGCCGCCCTGCGCGAGGGCGCCAACGTCGTCATCGCGGCCCGGAACAAGGAAGCGCTCGACGCGGCTGCCAGCGAGCTTGACCCCGACGGCAAGCGGGTCGCGGCGAAGGCAACCGACATCACCGACGCCGCCGCATGCTCGGCGCTCGTCGAGGTGGCCATGGACCGGTTCGGCTCGGTCGACGCCCTCGTGCAAGTGGCGGCCTTCGAGTACGTGTTCGGCGGCCTGCGCGACTCCAACCTCGACGACTGGCGGAAGGCGTTCGAGACCAACGTGCTCGGCGCCCTCACCATCCTCCGTCCCGTGGCCGATGCCATGAAGCAGAGCGGCGGCGGCTCGGTGGTGCTGATCGGCTCGCAGGCCACGTTCAAGCCCTCGCTCCCGCAGGCGGGGTACGCGGCGTCGAAGGGCGCCCTGCTCAGCGCTATGTACTACCTGGCCGACGAGCTCGGTGCCGACAACATCCGCTGCAACATGGTCGTTCCCTCGTGGATGTGGGGACCGCCCGTGCAGGCGTTCTTCGAGGGGAAGGCCAAGCACAAAGGCATCACGACCGAGGAGGCCCTCCAGGAGGTCGTCGGCACATTCCCCCTGCGGCGCATGACCGAGGACGGCGAGGTAGCTGACGTGGTGACGTTCTTCGCGTCCGATCTGGCGAAAGCCGTCACCGGCCAGCACCTGATGGTCAACGCCGGCGAGATGATGCGCTGATGGCGGCGACCCCGAAGCGCGTCGTCGTGTGGGGCACCGGCTTCGTCGGCCGCATGGTGATCCCCGAGATTCTCCGGCACCCCGCGTTCGAGCTGGTCGGTGTGGGCGTGAGCTCGCCCGCGAAGGTCGGTGTGGATGTCGGCGAGATCTGTGGGATCGGCCAGTCCGGGCTGGCTGCAACCGACGACCTCGACTCCCTCGTCGCCCTGCGGCCCGACGCCCTGGTCCACTACGGACCGACCGCGGCCAAGGCGGCCGACAACATCCGCGACATCAGTGCCTTCCTCCGCGCCGGGATCGACGTGTGCTCGACGGCGATGACGCCATGGGTGTGGCCGGCGATGACGCTCAACCCGCCGATGTGGATCGAGCCGATCACGGAGGCGTGCGAGGAGGGCGGGGCATCGTGCTTCACGACGGGGATCGATCCCGGGTTCGCCAACGACCTCTTCCCCATGACGCTCATGGGCCTGTGCAGCGAGGTACGGCTGGTGCGCGCCCTCGAGATCCTCGACTACATCAACTACGAGGGCGACTACGAGGACGAGATGGGCATCGGCCGACCGCCCGAATTCAAGGCCCTGCTCGAACACGCGGACATGCTCGTGATGGCGTGGGGCGCGACCGTGCCGATGATCGCCCACGCCGTCGGCGTCGAGCTCGACGAGATCACCACCACGTGGGAGAAGTGGGTGACCGACGAGGAGATCAAGACGGCCAAGGGCGTGATCAACCCCGGCGAGGTGGCCGCCATCAACTTCACGATCAACGGTGTCTACAAGGGCGAGACGCGCATCCAGCTCGAGCACGTGAACCGGGTCGGTGCGCACGCCGCGCCGGACTGGCGCCGCGGCACCGAGGACGACGTCTACCGGGTCGAGATCGAGGGCACGCCGTCGATCACCCAGGAGACGGCGTTCCGGTTCACTGACGGCAGCGGCCGTGACGCGGCTGCGGCCGGGTGTCTGGCTACGGGCCTGCGCGCTCTCAACGCGGTGCCAGCCGTCAACGACCTGCCCCCGGGGTGGGTGACCGCCCTCGACCTGCCGCTGATCCCCGGGGTCGGCACCATCCGCTGAGTCGACGGCCGGCGGTGCGCATCGCCCTCGTCACCAACCGAGCCACCGCAGATCTCTTCACCGACGGGCCGCTTCTCCTCGGCGCCTTCGAGCGTCTCGGTGTGAAGGCGGAGGTCGTTCCGTGGGGCAACGGACCGCGCTGGTCGGGATTCGACGGCGTCCTCATCCGGCACACCTGGGACTACATCTTCGACCGCGACGGCTTCCTGGCCTGGGCCGCCGAGGTTGCCCAGCGGACGCGGCTGGCGAACCCGGTCGACGTGCTGCGCTGGAACACCGACAAGCGTTACCTGCGCGACCTGGAAGTGGCCGGCATCCGCATCGTCCCGACCCTCTGGGTCGGGGCCGGCGACGCGCTGCCGAACGTCGAGTGGGCGGACTTCGTGGTCAAACCCTCGGTGTCAGCCGGGGCGCGGCTGTCGGCGCGCTACCGGCGCGGCGAGGACATCGCTTCCCACATCGAGAGCATTCATGCTGCGGGCACCGTGGCCATGGTGCAGCCATACGTGGATCCCGTTGACGGTGACCACGAGACCGGCACCTATGTCTTCGGCGGAGAGGTCAGCCACGCCATCCGGAAGGCGCCGGTCCTCGAAGACGTTCGTGCGCCGCCGCTCGATCTGTCGGCCGGGTCCCACCAGCTCGTCGGGCCTGCGCTCGTCAACCCGGCGCTTGCCGACCACGCTCTCGCCGTCCTGGCTCACGCGCCGTCCGTCTTGTACGCCCGAGTGGACACCGTGGCGGCCGGCGACGGCCAGCCGATGCTCATGGAGCTCGAGGTCACGGAGCCGTTCCTGTTCCTCGAGCACGCGCCGGACGCGGCCGACCGCTTCGCCCACGCTGCGGTGCGGTGGTTCTCCTAGCTGCTGGCCAGTGCCTCGGCGTCCTCGGGCTGGCCGGCGCCCGGGGGACAGGGCTCCTCGTGGGGTAGGACGCGCCGGCCGACGAGCAGCCCGAACAGCGCAGCCCCGAGCGCCGCGGCCCCGCCGATGACGAGGGGGACGCGCGCGTTGGTGGCGTCGGCGATGGCGCCCATGAGTGGTCCGCCGATGGGCGTGGTGCCGATGAGGAGGACGGTCTGGAGGGCGAGGACACGGCCGTGCATTCGCGGGTCGGCCCGCACCTGGACGATCGCGGTCGTCGCCGTCATGAAGGCGATGCTGCTGAAGCCCACGAGGGCGACGATGGGGAAGGTCGCGGCCACGCTGGGGGCGGCGGCGAGCAGGAGCGAGGTGATGCCGAAGGCGGCCGCGCCCTTCACGATGTTGTCGACGCCGACCCTGCGGCGGTCGGCGACGACGACCGCTCCGATCAAGGCGCCAGCGCTGAACACGGTGTAGACGAGGGTGAAGCTGGTGTCGCTCCCACCCAGACCGTGCTCGACGAACAGCGGGAAGACGACGCTGAAGTTGTAGCTGAGCGTGCCGACCACGGCGAGCATCACGAACGGGATCCAGAGCTCGGGGAGGCTGCGGACGTAGCGCAGCCCTTCGCGCACCTGGCCCTTCCCCCTCGGCGTCACCGGTACGCGGCGCAGTTCGTCGGGGTGCATCATCCAGAGGGCGGCGAGCACCGCGATGTAGGTGATGGCGTCGATGGTGAAACACCAGCCGTACCCGAGGGTCACCACCAGCAGGCCGGCCAGTGCGGGCCCGAAGATGCGAGAGGTGTTCACCAGCGCGCTGTAGAGGGTGACGGCGTTGGCCACGTCCTCCGCGGGCACCATCTCGGTGACGAACGAGCGCCGCACCGGGTTGTCGAAGGCGAGAAGGCACCCGCCGGCGAGCGCCGTCACGTACAGCGCCCAGAGCGGCGGGTGATGCATGAAGGCCAGCCCGGCCAGCACGAGCGACTGACACATCTCGCCGATCTGCGTCGCCTTCAACAGGCGCAGCTTGTTGGAGCGGTCGGCGATCAGCCCGGCGAAGGCCGACAGCACGAGGATGGGCCCGAACTGGCACGCCGCGACCAGGCCGACAGCCACACCGCTGTTGGTCAGGTGCAGCACCAGCAGGGTGAGGGCGACCATCGTCAGCCAGTTGCCGGTGTTGGACACCAGCTGGCCGGTGAAGAACAGCCGGAAGTTGCGCGTGCGCAGGGCGCGTACCCGTCCGCGCGCGCCTGCTCGGAAGCGCTCCCTCAGCCCGGCTCGTGCCATTCCCGTTCGGGTCTACCCAAAACTTCACGCGTACGTGAAGTTTGGCGCTCGGTCAGTCGGCTCGGGCGACTGAGCGGCGGCGGCGGCCGCGGTGGGCCTCTCGCCGCTCTGAGGACGGCGGGTCGTCGACAGGGTGGAGCAGCCGCGGCCCGCGGCGCTCGTCGTCGACTTCGTCGGCCGCGCCGGACCGGACGTCACCGCCGGCCTTCGGAAGCACCAACGTGAACGTCGACCCGTTGCCCAGTTCGCTGTCGACCTGGATGCGACCACCCTGGCCCCGTGCGAGCGATTGGGCGATGTACAGCCCGAGCCCGGTGCCTTCGCCGCTCGCTGCTGGTGCCCCGGCCCGGGAGAACTTCTCGAAGATCCGGTGCAGATCCTCGGGCGCCACGCCCGGACCGTGGTCCTCGACCTGGAAGTGCACCTCGCCCGCGTTGGCGTCGATGACGCGCAGGTGCACCGGCGAGGCGGCGGGGGAGAACTTCAGGGCGTTGGACAGGAGGTTCGCCAGCACCTGCCACGCCCGCCGCTCGTCGCCCCACGCCATGGCCGAGCCGCGCTCGGAGGGCTCGACGCGGATGCGGGCCGAGTCGGCGACGTCGGCGACCATCCCGGCCGCCAGGACGTCGGCGTCGAAGGCCGCGATCTCGTAGCGCAGGTCGCCGGTGTCGATGCGGGTGACGTCCATGACGTCGTTCACCAGACCCCGCAGCCGGGCCGTGGAGTGGATCATGCGCCGGATCGCATCGTGCTTTTCCTCGGAGCTGACGGTGTCCCAGTTGCTGTCCAGAAGGTCCAGGAGGCCGTCGAGCACGGTGAGAGGGCCGCGGAGATCGTGGGCGACGACCGACAGGATCTCGTCCTTCGTCTTGTCCATGGCCCGCAGGCCCGCCGCCACCTCGCGCTCACGCTCGAGGACGTCGCGCAATGAGTCCTCGGCGCGCTTTCGCTCGGTGAGGTCCCGTGTCACCTTGGCGAAGCCGCGCAGCTCGCCGTCGGGAGTGTGCAAGACGGTGATGACCACGTCGGCCCAGAACCGGGTCCCGTCCTTGCGGACCCGCCAGCCCTCGTCCTCGACCGCGCCATCGGCGATGGCGGCTGCCAGCAGGCGCTCGCACTTCCCGCGGCGCGCGTCCTCGGGCGGATAGAAGCGCGAGAAGTGCTGGCCGATGATCTCGTCGGCCCGGTAGCCCTTCAGGCGCTGGGCGCCCTGGTTCCAGCTGACGACCCGCCCGTCGGGATCGAGCATGAAGATGGCGTAGTCGCGGACGCTCTGAACGAGGAGGCCGAAGCGCTCCTCGCTCTGGCGGAGGTTCTCGTCGTCCATGGGACCTCTTCTGGGCAGCCGACCACGTGCGGGCGAGACGGGTCGCCCGAGGGTCCTTACCCACACTGAACCATTCGGTATCCGCGGCGCCACCGGTATCTTCGACAGGGTGGGAACGCTGGCAGACGCGGCCATTCGCGACGACGTGGACGTGGAGCGTGTGTGGTTGGACGACACCTCGTGGGTCGACGTGGCCCGAGGCTGGCTGGCGGGCGCCGACGCCGTGCACGCCGCCGTCCTCGACCGGGCCGCGTGGCGCCAGAGCAAGCTGTGGCGCTACGACCACTGGGTCGAAGAGCCCCGTCTGGGGGCGTCCGCACGGATCGGCGCCGAACCCCTGCATCCGGCACTGGCCGACCTGCAGCGGGCGCTTCAGCGGCGGTACGGCGTGACCTTCGGAGCGCCTGCCGTCGCCCTCTACCGCGACGGCAACGACAGCGTGGCCTTCCACCGTGACCGAGACCTCCGCTGGCTCGACGACACGCTCATCGCCATCGTGAGCCTGGGCCAGCGGCGGCCGTGGCACCTGCGGCCGCGCGCCAATCGGTTCGCGCACGACCTCCCCAACCAGGGTGCCACCGTCGACATCTCACCGGCCGCAGGCGACCTGCTGGTGATGGGTGGCCGCAGCCAGGCGGACTGGGAGCACTCCGTGCCCAAGGTCCGCCATCCCCTCGGCCCCCGGATCTCGCTGCAGTGGCGGTGGACGTCTCGGCAGGGGCGACCCGTGCAGGGCCCCTCCTACCGGGCGCCCCGCACTTTCAGGCGCTGAGAAAACCCCGACCCCGACTAGGCCGACCGGTTGATCGGATGGTCCTCGCCGTAGTGCTCGCGCGGGATCACCGGGGCGTCGCGGCCGGTGCCCGTCGCGCCGATGCGCGGGTTGTTGCCCTCGTCCTCGTCGACCGACGCGGTCTCGTGGTACTCCTCCTCGACGTTCACACTCCAGACGTCGTGGTCGGACCCGGTGGCGATGTTCTCGGCGGTGAGCATGGCCGTGTACATCGAGTGGTCCTGGTTGTTGTAGCGGTGCATGCCGTTGCGGCCGACGGGGTGCACGTTGGGCGCGCACTCGTCGAGCCACTCGACGATGCGGGCCACGTTGGCCTTGTAGTGCTCGTCGTAGAAGGGATACGCCTTGGGCATGCGCACGACATAGCCGGCCTCGACCTTGGCCGGGTCGACCAACCCGAGGATGTCGAGCTCGCGCTTGCCCTGTTCGATGAGATCCTCGTCGGACCGATTCCACGTCTCGTCGCCCTCGAAGACGAAGAACTCGAGGCCGAGGCAGGTGCGCCCCTCCTTGACGAGGTAGGGCGACCAGGAGCCGAAGTTCTGGATGCGGCCGACCTGCACGTCGGGGGAGTGCACGTAGATCCAGTTGTCGGGGAAGCTGTACTTCTCGGGGACCACCAACGCCACGGTGAGGAAGTCGCGGTAGCCGAGGTCGTCGGCCGCCTTGACGACCGACGGCGCGGGCGCCGGTTCGATGGCTTTGAGCAACTGGGAGATCGGCATCGACGAGATGACGTGGTCGCACGTGAACTCGGTGCGCCCACCGTCATCGCTCTCGGCGATCACGGCCACGGCCCGCCCGCCTTCGTGGCGGATGCCAACGACGCGGGTGTTCATGATGACCTTGCAGCCGCGGGCTTCGACGAGCTCCGTGCAGCGCTCCCACATCATCCCCGGGCCGTACTTCGGGTACTGGAACTCCTCGATCAGCGAGGTGATGTTCTTCTGGTTCCGCTTCGGTAGCAGAGCGTTGGTGACGGCGTTGAACAACGACAGATTCTTGATGCGCTGGGCCGCGAAGTCAGCGGGGAGCTTGTTGACGGGGACGCCCCACAGCTTCTCGTTGTAGGTCTTGAAGAAGTGGCGGTACAGGCGCCACCCGAAGCGGGCGACGATCCAGCCCTCGAGCGTGTCCTCGCTCTTGGGCGGGTGGATCCGCGCCCAGAGGTAGGACATGACGCAGAGGAACGCTTCCCATATGCCCAGGTTCTTCAGGGCGTTCGACGCCTTCAGCGGGTAGTCGTAGTACTTCCCCTTGTAGAAGATGCGGCTCATGCGGGGCCGCAGGAGGAAGTCCTCGTCGGGCAGGATCTCGTGCCAGAGGGCCTCCACTTCCTTCACCTTGGTGAAGAAGCGGTGGCCGCCGATGTCGAACCGCCAGCCGTCGCGCTCGACGGTGCGGCTGATGCCGCCGACCTGGGAGTCGGCCTCGAGGATCGTGGACTGGATCCCGTGGCGGGTGGCCAGAAGGTACGCGGCGGTGAGGCCGGCGGGGCCGGCACCGACGATCACCACATTGGGGCTGGTCGGCGCGACAGGGTCAGTGGTCTCGTTCATCAAATCCTCAGACACTTGTCGGTCCGTGGGGGGGAGAACGGACCGATCCGGTACAAAACTTTATTCGTTGGGGGCGTCTGACCCCTACATCCACGTACCCCTACTTGCGGCGAGTACGCCCATTCCGCTTTCTTGGTTCTGGAATGGACACCTCTCTCCGCCGTCGCCGCAGCACCGAGCGGCCCCGATCCGCACCGGCGCTGACCGCGACCCCGGGGGGTCGCGACCGCCGCGCGCTGGCCCTGACGCTGGCCGTGGCGGGCGTGGTCGTGGCCGGCATCGTGTTGCGCTTCCTCACGTCGTCGCACCTGTGGCTGGACGAGGCGCTCACGGTGAACATCGCCCGCCTGCCGCTGTCGAAGATCCCCAACGCCCTGCGCCACGACGGCTCACCGCCCCTCTACTACGTGCTCCTGCACTGGTGGATCGCGGTGTTCGGTTCCGGCGACGTCGCGGCGCGGGCCCTCTCGGCCGTGTTCGCCATCGCCGCTCTGCCCCTCATGTGGGTGGCCGGGCTCCGCATCGGCGGCCGGCGCATGGCCGTCGCCGCCCTCGTCCTGCTGGCCGCCTCCCCGTTCGCCACCCGCTTCGCCACCGAGGCCCGGATGTACTCGCTGCTCGGCTTCCTCGCCCTGGCCGGGTACCTCTGTCTGCAGCGCCTCGTCGAGCGGCCGTCGTGGGCCGCCGCCATAGGTGTCGCCGTCGTCAGTGGCCTGCTGGCCCTCACGCACTATTGGGCCTTCTATCTGCTGGCGACGGTGGGCGTGATGCTCCTCGTGCGCGCCCGGCGGCGACGGGACTGGGGCGCGCTCGTGCCCCTCGCCGCGATGGCCGCCGGCGGGCTGCTCTTCGTGCCGTGGCTGGGCGTCTTCGCGTATCAGGCGCAGCACACGGGTACTCCGTGGGCGGCGCTGCCGACGACCAACGCCGTCGTTGCCACGGTCGTCTCATGGGCGGGTGGAGGGTCCGACGCGGGCCAGCTGCTCAACCTGGTCTTCATCGGCCTCGCCGTCCTCGCCGTGTTCGGTCTGGCGGTCGACCGGCGCCACGTCGACCTCGATTTCGGTACACGGCCCGGGGTGCGCCGCCTGGCGATCGCGTGTCTTGGCACGCTCCTGCTCGGGTTGATCGCGGCGGACGTGGTCCGCAGCGCCTACGTGGTGCGCTACACGTCGGTTGCCTTCCCCCTGTTCATCCTCGTCGTCGCTTTCGGGACGTTGGTGTTCGTCGACAACCGGCTGCGGATCGGCGTGCTGGCCCTCGCCGTCGTGCTTGGCCTCAGCGCCGCCATCCCCAACACTGGCAACCGGCGGACGCAGGCGGGCATCCTCGCGGCCGCCATCAACCGGAACGCCACCGCGGGCGACGTGGTCGCCTACTGCCCCGACCAACTGGGCCCGTCGGTGAGCAGGCTGGTGTCGGTGCCCGTCACCCAGGTCACCTTCCCGAGCGCCGCTCCTCCCGCGTTCGTCGACTGGGTGGACTACGCGCGGCGCAATCACGCGGCGTCCACCGCGCCGTTCGCCCAGATGCTCGACCAGCGCGCCGGGCCCCACCGGGTCTGGCTGGTGTGGTCGCCCAACTACAAGACGTTCGGATCGAAGTGCTCCACGATGGTCGACCGCCTGCAGCTCCTGCGGCCGCAGATGAACCGCGTCGTGAAGGTGTCGACCAAGTACGAGGAGCGCATGGGGCTCGTCCGCTACGACCCGTGAGGCACCGCGTTCAGGCGGGGGCGCGTCGCCTCTGGCGTGACGCCCTCGTGGCCCTACCGGGGTGGATCACGGCCCGGGTGATCGTGCTCGGCGTGATCCCCTTCGCCCACTACGTCTACAACCGCACACACGCCCAGGCCGGCTCGATCAACCTTCGTCAGGGCCTGCTGTCGTGGGACGGGCAGTGGTACGAGGGCATCGCCAAGCACGGATACGCCGGCATCCCTCGCACCGGTGTGCGCTTCTTCCCCCTCTACCCGGAGGCGTCGCACGCGCTCGGTGTCGTGTTCGCCCACCGCTACGACATCGCCCTGGTCGTGCTCGCCAATCTGCCCGCCCTCCTCCTCGGTGCCCTGCTCGTCCGTCTGGTGCGGCGGGAAGGAGGCGACCAAGCGGCGGCCGGGCGGGCCGCGTGGTTCGTCGCCCTCGTGCCTCCCGCCTTCGTTCTCGTGTTCGCCTACTCCGAGGCCATCGCCGGTTGTCTCGCCGTGGCCGCCTTCCTCGCACTCCGGTCGAAGCGCTGGTGGTGGGCGGCCGCGGCCGGCTTTCTGTTGGGCCTGACCCGGCCCTCCGGCGCCCTCTTGGCGGTGCCCGCACTGGTGGAGGCGGCCCGCGATCTGCGCGGGGCGCCGGCGCGCGACATCGCCGGCCGTTTGGCGGCGATCGGCGCGCCCGTCGCCGGCGTCGCGGCCTATCTGGGTTGGGTCGGCGTGCGCTTCGGGACGCCGATGCTGCCGATCCAGATTCAGCAGCGCGTCTGGCTGCGCGGCCCGTCGGTCAACCCCGTGCTGTCGTTCTTCCGCGCCGGTCGTGACGCGTTCAAGGGCCACTTCGGCGGCAACGGCATCCACTTCCCGCTCTTGGTTGTCGCCGCCCTGCTCGTGGTGGTCGTGTTCCGGCGCTGGCCGTTTTCCTACGGCGCCTACGCCCTGGCCGCGCTGGTCGTGGCCCTCAGCGCCAGCCGTCTCGGGTCCGCGGAGCGCTACATCTTCACGACCTTCCCGTTCGTGCTGGCGCTCGTCACCCTGACCCGGAGCAGGCGGGTCGAGACGGGGGCGCTCGTAGTCAGCGGGGCGTGCATGGCGGGGTTCGCCACCCTCGCCCTGCTGGGGGCCTACGTGCCATAGCAACCCCCTGTACCCTCGACAGCAGATGGGAGTTCGCATACTGATCGTGGACGACCACCCCGTCGTCTGCGAGGGCTTCAGCCAGCTGTTCGAGTTCGTCGACGGCATCGACGTCGTCGGCACGGCCGGCACCGCGCGGGAGGGGATGGAGCGCATCGACCTCCTCCTCCCTGATGTCGTGCTGCTCGACCTCCACCTGCCCGACCAGGACGGAGTCGCGGTCGCTGCGGCCCTGCGCACGCGTCATCCCGATATCCGGGTGGTGATCTTCACCGCCGGCGCCGACCCTGCCGACGTGCGTCGCGCGAGAGCGGCCGGCGTCGACGGCTTGCTGCTGAAGACCATGCCCGTCGGCGAGCTCATCCGCGCCATACGCGAGGTGGCCGGCGGTCGGGAGGTCGTCGACCGCGACCTCGCCGGCGCCCTGAGCTCGCCCGACGAGGACACGGGCCTCGTTCCGCTGTCCGACCGCGAGCACGAGGTGCTCCGCCTGCTCTCCGAGGGCATGACGAACAAGGACGTGGCCGCCGCGTTGTTCATCTCGCGGGCGACCGTGAAGAGCCACATCGAGAACATCCTGCGCAAGCTGGAGGCCAGCGACCGGGCCGCGGCCGTGGCCGAGGGTTTCCGGCGGGGTCTGCTCCGGGTCTGACTCGAGGGTCAGGCGGGCGCGCCGCGGCGGTGCGACAGCACGGCCAGCACGTCCTCGGGTGACCAGGGCCGCCCGTTGGGCGACGGGTAGCCCTCGCGGTTGAGCAGGCCGGCGATCCACCCGGGGTCGGACCCTGGACCGGCCAGCTCGACGATGCGCTGCTGGGCCGAGCGGCCCGCCCGCAGGTCGATCACCGTGCTCCGCGTGCTGTGGTGGTCCATGCTGCGCCCTTCTGCCCGAGCCAAATCGTAATCCGGCTCCGGCTACTCCGCTTCCTCGATGTGGACGGCGGCCTCCTCTGCGCTCGGCTCGTCGTCGCCGTCGTCGATCAGCTCGGCGACGAGATCTGCCTCGTCGTCCTCGTTGACCCCCTCATCGGGTTCGACGATCCGCTCGGCGTGCGGTTCCTTGAGCTCGTCAGGCTCACCGGCCTCGAGCTCTTCTCGGAGCTCGTCCTCTGCGCTTGCCATGGCTCCGTTCTACCCCGCTGGCCGCGGTTCTGCTCAGGCGGGATGGCCGGCCTCGATGTCGGCGGCCTCCTGGGACCCCAGGCCGTCGACCTCGCCCTCGTGCCGGGCGGCGACCGGCTCGAGGAGGTGCCCGACGTGATCACCGAGGTCGACGCGCTCGAGCACGCGGCCGACGAAGAGGTTGGCGACCCCGTCGAGGAGCGGCACGCCGTCAGGGCCCTCGCGCCACGGCCACTCGGCCAGCTTGTCGACCTCGTCGGCGGTCTTGCCTCCGAAGAGCTCGGCCAGGTCGTGCTGGTCGGCACCGACCAGATGCACGGCGAGCACCGTCGCCCGCCGGGCGATGCGAAACGTGCGGTTCTTCACCGAAAGGCAAGCGAGGAAGCGGGGCGGATGGATCGAGCATTGCGTGGCGAACCCCACGAGGCATCCGTCGCGCTCGGCGGCCGCGGCCGCGGTGACGATGAACATCGGGTACTCGAGGGCGCCGACGAAGGCGTGGAAGTCTTCGAGGTCGTCAGCCATCAGGCCGCGAGCAGCCAGGCGGGCGGGGGCCCGTAGTGGCCGCGCCCGAAGTCCACGATGGCCCGGCAGCGGGCGGGCAGCGAGAAGATCGGTGTGCGCCGCTTCGGCAGGAGGGTGCGCATCGCGGTGTCGCCGACCGCCATCGTGAGGCGGATGAACGCCGGGTACCGGCCGAAGTGGTCGCGCACGAGGAGCAGTGAGTTCCGTAGCTGGAGGTACTCCACGGCCGCCGACGAACCGCTCATGTGCGGGTTGCGCACGACGGCGTCCCAGACGACGCCTACGTCCCAGCCGGCCCGGTGGGCGCGCTCGCCGAGGTCGGCCTCTTCGCAGTAGGCGAAGTAGCGCTCGTCGAACAGCCCGATCTCGCGCAGGCACTGCCGCCCGGCGATCATCAGCGTGCCGTGGGGGTGACCGGCCTCCTCCCAGCCGGTGGTGCGCTCGGCGTCCACGAGGATGCTGCCGAAGTAGCGGTCGACGACCGGTTTCATGGCGGCGCGCGCCAACCACACGCCGACATTCGGCTCGCCGTACACGGCGCTCGCCAGCCCGGCGCGCGGTCGCGTGGCGACGGCTTCGAGCAAGCGGCGAAGGCAGCCAGGCTCGGGGAGGGCGTCGTGGGCGGCCACCGCGGCCCACTCGGTGGTGCCCGTGTCCAGCCACCGGCGCAGGCCGACGTTGGCGGCCGGCCCGAAGCCCCGATTGGCGCCGAGGGCCACGACCTCTCCCGTCGGCAGATGGCGTTCTAGGTACTCAACCGCCTGGGCCGACGAGCCGTTGTCGACGACCGTCAGCTGCACCGGAACGTCCTGGGAGAGGAACGCGCGCGCCGTGCGGACGCACCGCTCGGGCTGGTCGCGGTGGATGATGACGACGGGCAGCGCCGCCTCTTGGAGCACGGCGGGACCTTACTGTTCGGGCATGGAGCGAAGCCCCGTGTTGGTGTCGGTCACGGTCGCCGATGGGCCCGAGCGTTGGGCCGCGGCCGGCTTCACGGTCGACGGCGGGTCGTGTCAGGTGGGCAAGGTACGGATCGAGCTTGGGGCCGAGGGGACCGGCATCGTGGCGTGGGGCCTTGACGTTGTCGAGGCCGGGGTGCTCGATGGCCTCGACACTCGGCGGGACGACCGGCCGATCGGCACCGGCGCCGCTCACCCCAACGGGACGGTCGCGCTGGATCACCTGGTGATCACGTCTCACGATCCGATGCGGACCCGGGCCGCGCTCGAACAGCGGGGGTTCGCGGTGCGCCGCACCGTCGAGATGGGGGACCGGCGCTACACGTTCTTCCGCGTCGGCGAGGCGATCCTCGAGCTGGTGGGCCCGGCCGCGGGTGACGGCGACCAGCCCGCTCGCTTGTTCGGGTTGGCGTTCACCGTCGACGACCTCGACGCCACCGCAGCCCTCCTCGGCCCGTTGCTCGGCGCCACGAAAGACGCCGTTCAACCCGGCCGCCGCATCGCCACCCTCAGACGAGAGGTGGGCCTCTCGGTGCCGGTCGCTTTTATGAGCCCGCGGTGACGAGCGAAGCTCGGCCGCGCTGGCTCGGAGATTCAGCGCCGCCAAAGGCGGCACGATTACCGGCCGCAGGCCGCTGAGCCCCGGTCGGGGCGCCATCTGACCGTCAAACCTCTCCAAGATTGTGCGCTTGCGCCGTTCGTTTCCGTTCGCGGCCGCCGAATCCAAACTTGGAGAGGTTTTGGCGATCAGTCGCGGTCGGCGGCCCAGTTGAACGTGTTCCTCGCCATCAGCGAACGTTCGGCTCGGGCGCGCCGGCTGTAGACGTCGGCGCGCGCTCGGCGGATGGCGTCGTCGAAGGGGGCGGCGCGTGCCGCCAGCTCGACGAGGTGGGCGGCCAGACGGAGGTCGCCGGCGTCGGCGATCTCCACGCCCCGGTCGGCGAGGCGGTTGGCGCCGCCGGCCAGGCCCGCGAGCTCGGCCGCGAGGTCGTCGGCAGGCGCGGGCTTGAGGTGGGAGGGGTCACCGTCCCACCAGCCGCCGTACAGGCGCCACACGTTGTGCACGATGAACTCGGGATCGTCGTAGATCGGCTGCAGGTAGGGCCGGTCGAGGAGCTCTTGGGGCGCACGCACGGTGTGGATGATCTCGTCGAGGCTGGCGCCCGTGTTCATGAGCTCCACCGTCTGGTCGTGGAGCGACTCGAGCAGCGTGGCGGTGTCGGTGAGCGCCTGGCGGACGCGGTCGGCGCCGACGATCGGCAGACCATGGCCCGGAAGGAGAACCTCGGGCTGCAGTTCGGCCATCTCCC
This sequence comes from Acidimicrobiales bacterium, assembly GCA_035948135.1. Classification (GTDB taxonomy): domain Bacteria; phylum Actinomycetota; class Acidimicrobiia; order Acidimicrobiales; family AC-14; genus CADDZP01. The sequence continues at coordinate 27,613 of DASZJL010000073.1, forward strand.
GCAGGGCGATCGCCCACTCCCTCGGGTAGCGCTGCACCTTGAAGGGATTCCCCGCGTTCGGGCACGCCCAGATGAAGAAGTCGCCGCAGCAGAGGACCTTGCGCTCGGGGACCCACGTCCACGTGTGGTCGTCGGTCTCGCCGCGCGCGTGGTGGAGCTCGAAGCCGACGCCTCCCACCTCGACGGCGAGCGTGTCGCGGTAGGTGCGGTCGGGGTAGCGGTACTCGGTGGGCCAGCGCAGGTTGGGCACCCTGAACTGGCGCTGGTTGATCACCTCGTTGTAGCCGGCGGTCAGGACGTAGCGATCGAAGCGGGCGGGCAGCGCCTCGTGGGCGAGGACCGTCGGCGGCGCCCACCCGTTGTCTTCTGCTTCCAGCTCGAGCAACGGCACGCCGAAGACGTGGTCGACGTGGCCGTGGGAGTACACGGCGGTGTCCACCCGGTCGGTCGACCATCGCCGCAGCTCGTCCAGGGCAGCCCGGGCGAAGAGCTGGCTGCCGGTGTCGACCAACACCAGCCCGTCGCCGGTGGCCACCGCGCTCACGTTGGCGAACGACGGCACGAAGGCGCAGCCTTCGGCGACCTCGGCCACATTGCCGCGGGGCGCGAACGGATGGGCCTGTTCGATGGCGATCTCGCCCCGCCAGAGCCGGTCGGCGACGTCGAGGATGTCGTTGTCGTCAGGCACGTTGCTGCGCCGGCTCCGGGACCGGGACCTCGTCGAACATCAGAGCCCACGCCACGTTGACGCCGAGGAACACGATCAGCGACAACAGCACCGCCTCGACCCGGATCGGGGCGCCGATCTTCAACGTCGTACCGGGAGCGACGGCGACGAGCACGATGAGGAGGTAGATGACGATCGTCGTCGTGGACTCGATCCGCCACAACCGCCCGGCGGGTGTCGGGATGGACGAGAACTGCAGGTACCCGAGGATGATGGCGCCGCCCGCGGCCGAGAGGGCGAACGACACCCGCCACACGGCGTTGTTCGTCGGGTCGACGAGAGCCAGCAGGCTCATGAGCCCCGGGATGGCGAAGTGCAGCGAGACCGCGTACGCCCGTCGCCGGTGCTCGGGGCTGTGCCGCCATTCACTGTGGCGGGTCTGCACCACGATCAGCCAGAGCCCGTAGACGGTGAAGCTCAAGGGCGCGAAGGCGGCGTAGAACTGGTTCAGCATGCTCTGTAATGTTCCCGGCCGTGACTGACATAGGTGACGCCAACAACCCCGAAGCCCTGGCCCAGTTGCTGGAAGGCCGGTCCGACGAGGAGATCAACGAGTTCGTCAACGCCGCCGGCGTCGACACCGTGCTCACCCAGGTCTTCGACGCCATGAAGGATCGCCTCGACCCGCAGAAGTCGGCGGGTCAGAGCGCTGTCATCCAGTGGGACGTCGTCGCCCCTGACGGCACCCACAGCTACCAGTTCAAGGTCGACAACGGGTCTGGCTCGTGGACGCAAGGCACGCCCGACACGCCGCGCGTGACGCTCACGTTCAGCCTGGCCGACTTCCTGCGCTTCGTCGCCGGCCAGCTCGACGGCATGCAGGCGTTCATGGGCGGCAAGCTGAAGCTGGCGGGCGACATGATGTTCGCGACCACCCTGCAGACCTGGTTCAACACCTAGGTCGGGGGCCTTCTTTGCGCGTCCTCTGTTGTAGGGCAACGGAAGACGCGAAAAGAACGGGCGCATCTAGGGCTCGACGACGATCTTGGCGTGGGCGTCGGGGTTCGCCAGGTCGGTGAAGGCCTGGGGGACGTCGTCGATGCCGACGGTGCCGGTGATCAGTGGGCTGACGTCGAGGGCGCCTTCCGCGATCGACTGGAGCGTCGACGCGAACTCCATGGGGTCGTACGCCATCGAGAATTTCACCGTGAGCTCCTTGGTGATGCCCATGAACGGCTGGACGTGGTCGGTCTCCATGCACACGCCGACGACGACGATCTCGGTCTGAGCGGGCGCGGCGCGCATGGCCTGGTCGATCACGCCGGGGACCCCGACAGCCTCGAAGATCACCAGCGGACGGCGGCCGTCGACGCGGCGCCAGGCGTCGATCGCGGGCTCCTCTCGAGGGTCGACGACCTCGTGGGCGCCCATCGTCTGCGCCAGTTCGCGACGGCGGGCCGAGAAGTCGGCCGCCACGATGGGCTCGATGCCCTTCAACCGCAACGCCGCGATGACCGCGAGGCCGACAGGCCCGGCTCCGATGACGAGGGCGGCCGAACCGGATGCGATCGAAGAGCGGTTCACGGCGTGCACGCCGACGGCCATTGGTTCGGTGAGGGCGGCGCGGCGGGCGTCGAGCCCGTTGGGCACCTGCAGGAGGAGCCCCGCCGAGAGCAGCATGCGCTCCGCGTAGCCGCCGGGGTAGTCGTTCGAGTACCCCACGGCGTGGATGCCGCGTGCATCGGCCACGACCGGCATGGAGACGACCGTCTGCCCGGGTGAGACGCCGGCCGTGCCTGGTCCCAGCTCGAGAACCTCGGCCGCAAACTCGTGGCCCATCACCAGGTCCCGCCCGGTCTCGAACACCATCGGCGCCATGCCGCCGCCCGCCGAAGCAGTTGCCTCCTTGGTGAGCTCGACCATGCGCTCGGCGTGCTGCGCGGCGTGGAGGTCGGACCCACAGATGCCGCACGCCTTCGTCTGCACGAGCACCTGGCCCTCACCCGGCGCCGGGTCGGGCACCTCGTCGACGACCATTTGCCCAGCCCTGAGCACTGCCGCCTTCACTTCGACTGCCCTTCCTCGGCGTGCTTCTGGATGGCCTGCATGATGGCGGCGCCCGCCCCGCCCATGAGCTCGGCCCGGTTGGCCACCGCCCAATCGCGCGACTCGACGAGTGTCCGGGCCGAGTCCTGGAACGCGGGCATCACCTGGCTGGCGAACAGCTCGTACGAACGCAGCGTCGCCTGGGGGTCGGCCCAGTCGTGGGCCAGCATCAGGTACGTGCCGAAGCCTCCGGTCTGGTCTGCCAAACGCTGCAGCTGGTCGACGGCCTGCTCGGGCGTGCCGATGACGGCGAAGCCGTTGTCGACCAGGGCGTCGATGATGGCGTCGGCGCCCTCGACGCCTTCCGGTGCGAGCGGCAGCGCCGCGACCCGCCGGAAGTAGTCGACCCAGAGCTCGATCCCGTAACGAACCTCCTCACGGGCCTGCTCGACGGTGGGCGCCAGGTGCATCGGCCCGACGAGCCGCCATGCGTCACGACTGACGGCCGTGCCGAACTGGGCGGCCCGCTCCTCCATGATCCCCCAGTGCTGGCCGAGCACGTCGAAGCCCTGCACGACGGTGGCGCTCAACGACAGCAGCCCGCACCCGAAACGACCGGCGGCGCGCGGCCCGGCGGGGGAGATGGTGGCTGCGACCGCGACCTCGAAGTGGGGTTTGGTGAAGGGCCGGAGCTGAAGGCGGGCGTCCCGGAGCGTGAACCAGTCGGTGGCGCGGTCGACGGGCTTCTCGTCGGCCAGCAACGCCATGATGGCGTCGAGCGACTCTTCCATCATGTCCCGCTGACGCAACGGGTCGATGCCCATCATCCAGGCGTCCGACGGCAGTGAGCCGGGTCCGGCGCCGAGCATCACTCGACCCCGCGTCAAATGGTCGAGCAGCACCATGCGGTCGGCCAGCATCAGGGGCTGGTGGTACGGCAGCGAGCTGACCCCGGTGCCGAATCGCAACCGCTTGGTGCGCTCGGCGGCCACCGCGATGAACACCTCGGGCGAGGCGATGATCTCGTAGCCGGCCGAGTGGTGCTCGCCGATCCAGGCCTCGTCGTAGCCGAGCTCGTCGAGCCGCACGATCATCTCCAGATCACGCTGGAGGGCGGCCGTCGGACTCTGACCGACGGGGTGGAAGGGGGCGAGGAAGATCCCGAAGCGCATCATTTGGGAGTCTCGCATAGCGTCCCGAACATGGACCTACTCAGGACTCCCGACGAACGCTTCGCCGACCTGCCGGGGTTCCCCTTCGAGCCCCACTACGTCGACGTACCGGACGGCGAGGGTGGCTCCCTCCGGGTGCACTGCGTCGACGAGGGACCTCGGGGCGCCGACCCCGTGCTCATGCTGCACGGCGAGCCCTCGTGGTCGTACCTGTACCGCAAGATGGTGCCGGTCATCGTCGCCGCCGGCCTGCGCGCCGTGTGCCCCGACCTTCCGGGCTTCGGGCGATCCGACAAGCCGGCCAAGCGCGACGACTACACGTACCAGCGCCACGTCGACTGGATGGCCGGCGCCCTCGAAGCGCTCGACCTGAACAACGTCACCCTCGTTTGCCAGGACTGGGGCGGCCTGATCGGCCTGCGGCTGGTCGCCGAGCACCCCGACCGGTTCGCGCGCGTTGTCGCCGCCAACACGTTCCTGCCCACCGGCGACCGCGATCCGGGCCCGGCCTTCAAGGCCTGGCAGCAGTACTCGCAGGAGACGCCCGAGTTCCACGTCGGCGGCATCGTCAAGGGCGGCTGTGTCACCGACCTGGCACCCGAGGTCATCGCCGCCTACGACGCGCCATTCCCCGATGACTCCTACAAGGAGGGCGCCCGCCAGTTCCCGATGCTGGTGCCTACGTCGTCCGACGACCCGGCGTCCGAGCCCAACCGCAAGGCGTGGACGGTGCTCAACACCTTCGAGAAGCCGTTCCTGTGCGCCTTCAGTGACTCCGATCCGATCACCGCGGGCGCCGATCGCGTCCTCAAGGAGTCGATCCCCGGCGCCGCCGGCCAGGCCCACACCACGATCGAGGGCGGCGGGCACTTCCTCCAGGAGGACCGGGGCGAGGAGCTGGCCAACGTCGTGGTCGACTTCGTCGAGCGCACCCGCTGACTTGGCCGAACCCGTCATCTCCGTCAGCGGCCTGACCAAGCGGTTCGGCGAGGTGCTCGCCGTCGACGGCCTGGACTTCTCGGTGGGCGCGGGCGACGTGTGCGGCCTGCTCGGCCCCAACGGGGCGGGCAAGACGACGACGCTCCGCGTCCTCGTCGGCCTGGTGTTCGCCGATGCCGGCGACGCCCGCCTGTTCGGCCATCGGGTGCGGCCCAGCGACGAGGCCCTAAAGCGGGTCGGCGTCATGATCGAGGAGTCGGCGTTCGTCCCGTACCTGAGCGGCGAGAAGAACCTGCGCCTGTGGTGGGAGGCGGGCGGCTCGCGCTGGGCGGACGCCGACGTCGACACGGCGCTGTCGGTCGCCGGGCTCGGCGCCGCCATCGGCCGCAAGGTCAAGACGTACTCCCAGGGCATGAAGCAGCGCCTCGGCCTGGCGCGCGCCCTGTTGTCGCGGCCCGAGGTCCTGATCCTCGACGAGCCCACCAGCGGTCTCGACCCCGGCGAGATGCGCGAGGTCCGCCAGCTCCTGCGGCGGGTGTCGGACCAGGGCGCCACCGTCCTGCTCTCCAGCCACCTGCTGGCCGAGATCGAGCAGGTCTGCAGCCATGCCGTGGTGATGGACAAGGGGCGGCTGGTCGCGGCCGGGCCGGTCCAGCAGCTGATCGGGGCCAGCGGGTCGGTCTACGTGGAGGTCACCAACGTCCGCCGCGCCACCTCGACGCTCAAGAAGCTGAAGGGCGTTCGCCGGGTGATGCCGGAACCCCCGGGGCTCACCCTCGAGCTCGACGGCATCAAGCGCGCCGACGTGGTCGCCGCCCTGGTGCACGCCGGCGTCGGCGTGGAGACGGTCACGACGCGACACCAGCTCGAGGACGCCTTCCTCGGCCTGGTTGGGGAGAGCGAGTGATCGCCGTCTTCCGCACCGAGGTCGCCAAGCAGGCGCGCCGGCCGCGGACGTACGTGGCGCTCGGGATCGCGGTGCTCATTCCCCTGATCGCCACCATCGCCCTCAAGGCCAACCCACCGACCCCGCAGGGCGGCGACGAGGGACTGTTCGCCCTCGCCCCGAACTCGGGGATCCTGGTGGCGGTGGCGATGCTGCGCTTCATGAGTCGCTTCCTTCTGGTCCTCATCGCCGCCCTCTTCGCCGGTGACGCGGTCGCCGGCGAAGCGGCGTGGGGCAACCTTCGCTACCTGCTCGTGCGACCGATCAGGCGGCCGCAGCTGCTCGGAGCCAAGCTCGGCGTGAGTGCCCTCCTCGCTCTTGCCGCCACCGTGCTGATCGCGGTCATCGGCCTCACCGCGGGCGGCATCGCCTTCGGATGGAGCGGCGTCAGCGTGCCCCTTTCCGGACTGTCGCAGTCCGCCGGCCAGCTGCTGTGGAACGTGGTGCTCGCCACCCTGTACGTGGCGTGGAGCCTGGCGGCCGTCGTCGCCGTCGC
>DASZJL010000074.1:0-16123 GCA_035948135.1 Acidimicrobiales bacterium
AACGCCGTCGGTCCCGAGCGCCCGACCTTTTTCGAGCTCGTTGACGAGATCCGCACTGCCGTGGGAAGTCGCGCCCGGATGATCCGAGTGCCGGGGTCGATGATTCCGATGCTGGCCCGGGGCCTGGACGCGGTCGTGCGCGACGTGGTTCTCACCGGCGACGAGTTCCGGGCGATGGCCGACGGTCTGGCAGACGTCGACGGCCCGGCAACCGCCCCGACACGCGTGACCACCTGGATCCGCGACCACACCGACACCCTCGGCGTGGGCTATGCCAACGAGCTCGACCGCCACTTCCGGCGGTCGCCATCGTTCTTTGCGGATCTGCCCGCGTTATACGAGGGCAGACACGCAAAGAAGGTTTAGGCCGGAAGCGCGGCCTCGATGCCCTGGATCACCTCGTCGGCCTCGGGGTCCGTCATCGGGCGGTAGCGGGCGACGATCTCGCCTTCGGGAGAGATGAGGAACTTCTCGAAGTTCCACTGGATGTCGCCGGCCTTGCCCTCGGCGTCCTCTTTGGCGGTGAGCTGCTGGTAGAGCGGATGGCGGCCCTCGCCGTTGACCTCGATCTTCTCGGTCATCGGGAAGGTGACGCCGTAGTTGGTCGAGCAGAACGTGGCGATCTCCTCCGGTGAGCCCGGCTCCTGCTCGCCGAACTGGTTGCAGGGCACGCCGAGAACAGTGAAGCCGCGGTCGCCGAACTGCTCGTGGAGGCGCTCGAGGCCTTCGTACTGCGGGGTCAATCCGCACTTGGAGGCGACGTTGACGACGAGGACAGCCTTGCCCTTGTGGTCACCGAGGCTGGACGGATCGCCTTGGAGGGTGTTGATCGGAATGTCGTGGATGGCCATATGCAGGTAGTACTCCGCCGTTCGGTTCCCCCGCAAAAGCGGTAAGCAATAGCGATGGCACGCCGACGGCACGGACCGCTCAGTGCGGCGGAGCTGGCCGAGGCGGCGGTGCTGGGCGACGTGGCGCTCGTGCTGTCCTTCGCGGGCTGGCTGCTGCCGTTCCCACTGGTGTTCTTCGCGGCCGCCACCGTGCCGTTTGCGGCGCTGACCGTTCGCCGTCGGTTGCGGGCCGTGGTGATCGCCACCGTGGCGTCGGGCCAGGTGGCCTTCCTTCTTGGCGGGTTCACCCTCGAGCTCAACCACATCCTCGTGGCCCTACTCGGCGTCGTCGTCGGCCTGGCCTACCGATGGCGATGGGGCAACGTGAGGACGGCGCTGTTCGCCGTCCCCGTCGTCTGGCTCCCGACCGCGGCGTTCTCTCTTGCCGCCCTGTGGGCCTTCGCCAACGCCCGGAAGCTGACGTTCAAGCAGATCGACATCAGCACCAAGGGATCGCGGCGGCTGTTCCGGTGGCTGGGCCTCGACGGCGCGGCGAAGTGGGGCGACCACGCCGTGCACTGGTCGATCACCCACTGGTGGCTCATGATCCCGATCTTCGAGCTGGTGTTCTTCGTGCTGGCGGCGCTCCTGTGCCGGCGCATTGCGAACCCGGCTCTGCGCCGGCTCGACGCCGCATTCGCCCGGCCCGGCCCCGAGACCCCACCAGAGACCGGCGAACCGGGGCCGCTTCCGGTGACGCTGCGCGGCGTGCACTACCGGTTCCCGGGTGCGGCCCAGGACGCGCTGCGCGGCGTCGACCTCCACATCGAACCCAATACCTTCGTCGCAGTCGTCGGCTACAACGGCTCGGGCAAGTCGACGCTCGCGCGCATTCTCGCCGGGCGGGCTCCCACCGAGGGCGTGGTCGAACGGCCGGGCGCCGCTTCCCTCGGCCGCGACGGTGGCACCGCGATCGTGTTCCAGCGCCCCGAGAGCCAGGTGCTCGGCGTGCGCGCCGCCGATGACCTCCGCTTCGGGCTTCCCGCCAACGAACACATCGACGTCGACGGCCTCCTGGCAAGCGTCGGCCTGGACGGGTTCGCCGAACGAGAGACGGCAACGCTCTCGGGGGGCGAGCTTCAGCGCCTCGCCATCGCCGCCGCTCTCGCGCGCCGACCGGCGCTGCTGATCTCCGACGAATCCACGGCGATGGTCGACCCCGCCGGTCGCCGCCAGGTGATGGACGTCCTCCGGCGCCTGCCGGCGAACGGCACGGCCGTCGTCCACGTGACCCATCACCTTCGCGAGGCGGCGGGCGCTGACCTCGTCGTCGTCCTCCGAGACGGCCAGGTCGAGGCGGCGGGCCCGCCCGGCATCGTGCTCGGCGAACGGGCGGGGGTGTAGCGGCTCATGCTCGTTCTCGAGGGTGTCGGTCACGTGTACTCGGCGGGCACGCCGTGGGCGCACCGCGCCCTCCACGACGTCAACCTGCGCCTGGCCGACGGCGCACGCGTCATCGTCGTGGGACCAAACGGGTCGGGGAAGTCGACGTTGGCCTGGATCCTCGCCGGCCTGCTCACTCCATCCGAGGGAACGATCACGCTCGACGGTGGCCCGCTGTCGATCGCCGAGAGCCACACTGCCATGGCCTTCCAGCACGCCCGCCTGCAGCTCTTACGGCCCGCGGTTGCCGAGGACGTCCACTTCGGGCTCGACGTGGACGACGCCGCCGTCGATCGGGCCCTGACCGACGTGGGCCTCGACCCCGCCCGCTTCCGCGACCGGCGCATCGACGAGCTGAGTGGGGGTGAGCAGCGGCGGGTGGCGCTGGCGGGCGTGCTCGTCCGCAAACCCCGGGTGCTCGTGCTCGACGAGCCACTCGCCGGGCTCGACGCGCCCTCGCGGGAGGCGCTCGTCCAGGTCATCGGGCGGCTCCCGAACACCCTCACGACGATCGTCGTCACCCACGACACCGAAGACGCCGAGCGCATCGCTGAGCGCGCTCTACTCCTGGGCGACGGCGCGGTGACCGCCGACGGCCCGGTCGCCGAGGTGCTGGGATCGGTGGTCGGAGGGTGAGCACCGCTGCCACCGAGCTCCACTTCCTGCGCCACGTTCCCGGGAACAGCCCCGTGCACCGCATGTGGGCGGGTACCAAGCTCCTGGTTGTCGCCGGCATCGGTATCGCGGTGGTCGCCCAGCCGTCCTGGCTCTCCCAGGCGGTCGCCGGCGCGGTGCTCCTCGCGGCCCTGCTCGTCTGCCGGGTGTCGCTGACGGCGGTGCCCAGGCCACCGTTGTGGTTCTTCTACGCCATCGCCTTCGCCGGGTTCCTCGCCCTCACCGCCGGCGGCAAGCCCGAGATCCATACACCCGGCTTCAACATCGGCTTCGGCGGCCTGATCGACTGGCTTCGGTTCACGACCCTCACCGTCATCGTCCTCGGGTTCGCCATCGTGCTCGGGTGGACGACGCACCTGGCCGATCTCGGGCCCGCGCTCACGCGCTTGTTCGCACCGTTCCGCCTCGTGCGTTTTCCCGTCGACGAGCTGGTCGCCGCCGTCACCCTGTGCGTGCGCTGCCTGCCGCTCCTCGTGGACGAGCTGCGCACCCTCTACGCCGTGCGCCGCCTGCGACACCCGGAAGTGCCGACGACCTTGCGGGGGGAGATCCTCAATTTGCACGACCTACTGGTTGGGGCCCTCGTGTCGGCACTACGGAGGGCCCGCGAGCTGGCCGACGCCGTCGACGGTCGGGGCGGTGTCGGCCCGGCGCCGCGCCTGCCGGTGCACCTGGGACTGCCGGACTACGTCGCGCTCGGCGTGACGGCCGGCGCCATCGCGCTGATCATCATCCTCTGAGCGGGAAGCCGACGACTTCCTCGAGCTCGGCGATGGCGACGTCGGGGTCGGTCACCTTGATGGTGGTCATGCCCATGGCGCGCGCCGGCTTGAGGTTGATGCCGAGATCGTCGAGGAACACCGCTTCGGCGGGCTCGATGTCCAGCTGCCCGCAGGCCAACTCGTAGAAGCGGGGGTCGGGCTTGCGGACGCCCGCCCTGCTCGACTCGATCACCACGTCGAACAGGGGCAGGAGCGAGTCGAGGCGGCCGCCCTCGTCTTCGGCCCGCCAGTTGTTGGTGACCATCGCCGTCTTCAGGCGCTCGTGGCAGCGCCGGACGGCCTCGAGCATCGCGGGCCGGATCTCGCCGGCCAGGAGCTCCATGACGTCGCGCGCCTTCAGCTCGCCTCCTGCCGCGCGTGCCTCTTCCTCGAACAGCTCGCAGAACCGCTCGAAGCTCACGTCGTTCCGTTCGAGGTGCGCCCAGGCATTGGTGTCGGGGTTCGTGCTGTTCAGCTTGCGGATGAACCCGTCGGGGAGGCCGTTGGCGGCCTCATAGCGCGCGAAGGACTCGAAGGGGCTGGTGATGATGACGCCCCCGACGTCGAACAGGACGGCGCGGATCACGCGTTGAGGAACTCGCGCGCCGTTGCGTCCCAGAGCTCGGTGCTGAGCCGCAGCGAGTCCTGGTCGACGCGCTCGTTGTCGCCGTGGAACATCGAGCTGAACTCGTCGTAGCTGATGCGCTGGCTGAACAGCCCGAACCCGTAGGCGACCGAACCGGCGCGGCGGAAGAAACGGGCATCGGTGGCGCCCATCATCATCAACGGCACCGTGGCCGATCCGGGGAAGAGCTTCGAGGACACCCGCTGCAATGTGTCCCAGAGAGGTGTGTCCGCGGGGGACTCGGTGGCATCGTCGTGTTGGCGGACGACGAGCTCGACGTCATCGGCCAGGTCGCCCAGCGCCTCGCGCAGCATGGCGTCGATCTCTTCGCCGCTCTGGCCCGGCAGGGTCCGGACGTCGAGATCGATGTCGACCTCGTCGGGGATGACGTTCACCTTGGAGCCCCCGTGCACGACGGTGGGGGCGATGGTCGTGTGCGTGCACGCGTGTGCCAGCCGGGCCAGACCGATCATCGGGAGCGCCTCGCACATCTCACGGAATCCGTCGGCCTGCAGCATGGGCTCGCTCAACTCGGCCGGGAAGCCCATCGACTCGACGAGCCGGCGCCAGGTGGCGTGGATCTGGGCCTGGGGGCGGTAGGCGTCGATTCGCCGCACCACCTCGGCCGCCTTGACCAGCGCGTTGTCGGTGAGCAGTGGCGACGACCCGTGCCCCGGCGTGCCGCGGACCCGGAGCGTCGTCCAGTGGGTGCCCTTCTCGCCGACGACGACCGGCAGCTTGACGCCCGTGGGCGTCGGGATCGGGATCCCGCCGGACTCGGTGATCACGTAATCGGCCGCGACGGCATCGCGCTCGTGCTCCACCAGCCACTTGGCGCCTGCCTCGCCGAGGTTCTCCTCGTCGGCGACCGCCAGGTACACCAGGTCACCCGCGGGGCGGAAGCCGGCGTCGGCCAGGTGTCGGGTCGCCACGGCCATCGACGCGGTGAGATTCAGCATGTCGATGGCGCCGCGTCCCCAGACCTCGCCGTCGACGAGCTCGCCTCCGAAGGGATCCCGCTCCCAGCCGTCGGCGTTGGCCGGCACCACGTCGGTGTGGCCCATCAGCAGCAGCGAGGGCGCCTCGGGATCGTGGCCCTCGATGCGGCCCACGAGGCTGGCCCGGCCGGGCACCGGCTCGTAGCGCTCGACATCGATCCCGGAACCGTCCAGGTAGGACGTCAGGAGGTCGGCGTTGCGGGATTCCTCACCCGACTCCGGTGCTCCGTCGTTCACGCAGGCGTTGCGGATGAGCTGCTGCAGGAGCTCGGTGACCTCGCCGGTGACGTCGTCCATCGCCCGGAGCGTACGGCAATGCCGGGTGTGGGAGACCGGGGATGCTTGACTGACGCTCCATGGCGGAACGCCAAGTCGTCGTCGACGGCTCCAACATCGCGACAGAGGGACGCTCGCTGCCGAGCCTGGCCCAACTGGATGAGGCCGTGCGTGCCTACCAGGCCGAGCATCCTGCGGACACGACGATCATCGTCGTTGACGCCACGTTCGGCCACCGCATCGACCAGTCCGAGCGCCGGGCGTTCGAGGAGGCCGAGGCGGCGGGCGAGCTGGTGTCGCCGCCGGCCGGGGCGATAGGACGCGGCGACAAGTTCCTGCTGCAGATCGCCAACCGCACCGGGGCGACCGTTCTTTCCAACGACTCATTCCAGGAGTTCCACGGCGAGTACCCGTGGCTGTTCGACGAGGGGAGGCTGATCGGTGGCAAACCAGTGCAGGGTGTCGGCTGGATCTTCACGCCACGCACTCCCGTCCGCGGCCCCAAGAGCCGAGTAGCGGTGCGAGCGAGCAAGCGAGCCAAGCCGGCGGAAAAGGTGGAGAAGCGAGTGAGCCCCGAAGCGCGTGACGCCATCGCCGAGGCCACTGCCGACGCCGTGTCTCCCAAAGAGGGCGGCGCTCGCCGGCGCCGGGGCGGACGGGGACGCGGCCCGGCCGAGCCGGTCAACGAACCGCTGGCCTTCATCACGTTCATCGCCGACCACCAGCCGGGCTCGGAGGTGGAGGCCATCGTCGAGAGCTTCACGTCTCATGGGGCCTTCGTCACCGCCAACGGGGCCCGGTGTTACGTCCCCCTCACCGGTCTGGGTGACCCCGCGCCGCGCAGCGCCAAGGACGTCCTGCGCCGCGGCGAGCCCCGCACGTTCGTCGTGCAGGCCCTTGACCCGCCCCGCCGCGGCATCGAGCTGGCCCTGCCGGAGGTCGCCAGAGTCGCCGGAGCGCCCACCGAGGAGACGGTTGAGGCCGAGACGGCCGAGCCGGCGCGGGCCAGGAAGAAGGCGGCCGCCAAGAAGAAGGCGGCACCCGCCAAGAAGAAGGCCGCCGCCAAGAAGGTGACGACGCCGTCCGAAGAGGCCGAGGTGGCGCCCAAGAAGGCCGCAGCCAAGAAAAAGGCGCCGGCGAAGAAGAAGGCTGTCCCGGCCAAGAAGAAGGTCGCGGTCAAGAAGAAGGCGGTGGCCAAGAAGGCCGAGGCGACGCCCAAGAAGGCGACGAAGAAGAAGGCGGCTGCCAAGAAGGCCACCAAGAAGAAGGCGCCCTGACTCAGGGCTGGCGCTCGCGCAGGCGCGTGACCCAGATCTCGTAGAGGTCGCGGGGCTGGGCGCCGGGGATCAGCAGACGGCCATCGAGCAGCCATGCCGGCGTGCCGGTGACGTTGGCGTCCATCGCCGCCTCCATCGACTCCCGCAGGGCCGAGTCCATCGCCGCGGTCTCCACGGCCTGGCGTGCCGCGGCGGCGTCGGCGCCTGCCGCGGCGACCAGCTCGTCGACAACGTCAGGGTCGTCCAGGGGCCGGTTGTCGATGAAGTGGGTCTCGAACAGCGAACGTTCGAGCGTGTCGAAGGCGGCCGGCGCGTGGCGTCGGACCCACTCGGCGGTCAGCAGCGCCCTTCGGGTGTTCGGAACACGAGCCGGCCGGCGAAACTCCAGGCCTGCCCGCTCGCACTCCTGCTCGATGCGGGCGTACATGGCCGACGCCTCCGCATACCGCGCTCCCCAGCGCTCCTCGAGAGAGATCCCGCCGACGGGGATTTCAGGGTGCAGCTCGTACGGAAGCGACGTGACCGTCACGCCCAACGAGCGCAGCAGGGCCGACCGATCCAGGCCGACGTAGCACCACGGTCAGAGGAAGTCGGACCACAACAGCGCGTCCACTCAGCCTCCAAAAGTGCTGGTATAGAGCATATAAGAGGTAGAACAGGTTCTAGTATTTGTCCGCGTTGCCTGTTGAGCTTATCTCAATAATTGTACCACTATTGAGCACAGTTCAACTAGGATTCGGCCATGGCCACGAGGACAGCGGCGAGGACACCTGCAGCGAGGCTCGATCCCGAGGAAGCAACCCCCGACTGGCTGCGTCATCGCGACCTCGACCGCGACCGGCTCCTCGCCATCCAGGAGTAGATGCTCGTCCACGTCATGGAGGCGGCCGTCGTCGTCTGACGCCAGCGCCACCCGAGAACGCAGGGGCTTGTGTCTCAGCCGGCGACGGCGGCGTGCACGGAGGCGAGCGTCGACCAGAGCTGGTTCTTGGGGAGGGCTTCCGCCAGGTAGTACCACCAGTACCCGCCGCCGCCGGACCACTGGTAGCCCAGCACCGCGGACTGGTAGAGCACAGCGACCTGGCGGCGGGCCGCTCCCGTCGGGTCACCCGTCGATCCCCACCACCACGTGTGAGCGAGGTCCGGTGACCAGTAGTCGAGCTCGGTGACCATGATGCGCCTGCCGGGCGCGGCGTCGTGCAACGTCGCCATCACCCGGTCGAACGCGGCGCCCATCGGGTGGTCCTCGGGATACAGCGAGATCCCGACGTCGTCGATCGCACCCATCGTCGCCGCGCTTACGTTGGCGTGGAGCCACGTGAACATCGAGTGCGTCGCGTCGTCCTCGCCGATCTGCCAGTAGAGCGTGAGCAACGTGCGGGCCGTGGTGTGGGCCTTCACATACGACGCCGCGTACGCCACCTTGGCGGCGACGTCGGCCCCGAGCCAGTTGCCGTTGACCTCGTTGCCGACCTCCCACTCGTCGACCGACGGGAGCGTGGACACGTAGCTGGCGACGCGCGCCTGCCACTCCGCGACCCCGACCGACTTCATGTCCGACGAGTCGAGGAACTGCCCCACGACGCGGAGACCCAAGCCGTGGGCGGCGTTGACCTCGCCCGTGTACGACGATGCCGCTTCGGTCCGGTCGAAGACGATCCGCACCCAGCCGTCGGCGGCGTCCCCGCCGACGAGGTCGCGCACGGTCGCCAGGTCGCCGCTGCCGCCCGAGATGTCGTCGAAGGTCACGCCCCACTGCGGCCGGTTCGTCGCGCGTGTCGCCCGTCCGTACTGCTGCCCGTACTCGGTGAGCAGCGTCGTCATCGCGTGGACCGCGCTGTCGAGCCCCTGCGCGCCCTGTGCTCCCTGGGCAGCTTCGGGCGCGACGCCGTGGGCGGCCGCCAAGTGGTCGTGGGCCTGACGCGACGCGTCGGTGAAGGCAGCGGACGGCCGGTACGACGGCCGGGCGGCAACGGCATCGTCGAGGTCGGCCACGGCCCGATCCGCGGCCAGGACGCTGAAGTTCTGGACACCGGGCTTGTCGACGTCGACCAGGAGCATCGAGTAGCCGTCCACGGTCGGCCACGACAGGCTCAGGGTGACGATCTGGGGCGGAAGGTCGAAGCCTGGGTCCCCGCCGTTGGAGTGGAGGGGCTGGGGTGTGACGACCGTCAGGGTGTCGGGGTCAAGCAGCATGTCGTTGCTCCCCGCCGAGCCCTTGCCGTTCTCCTCGACGGCGCGGAAGGCCGACCAGTCGAGCCGCGTCCCGTTGCGGTCGTAGACGTGGAAGGTGACAGGCCCGGGCTGGGCCGGTCCGCCGCGCCTCCGTCGTGGCGCGGCCACGCCCGCGGCGGGACGGGTCGTGGACGTCGTCCTGCCCTTCGTCGCCGACTTCGCCCCTGCTCCTGCGCTCGGGGTGCCGGTCTGGTCCGTCGTCGTGGCCGCCGCCGTCGTACTCGTTTCGTCGGCGGAAAGGGTGGTCGGCGTCGCGACACCGGCAGCCCGGTCGAGATGGGTCCGGCCATGTCCGCACGCGCCGGAGACAAGTGCGACGCAGGTGCCCACGAGCGCGAAGCGCCATTGCAGGGAACGCTCGCGGAAGGCCATCACACTCTGGATACACCACTCGTACCCACGCCCGGCAGGCTTCGGGCACTTTCGGGAGAACGAGGCCTATGTGTGGCGCGTATCCCTGGCGCGCAGGCGGTCGATCAGTGGGATTGCCGAACCACGTCACCAGGATGAGGAGCACGGTGCCGGCAGTTGGACCGGTAGAGCACGTTGCCGATCAGATAAACCGCGCACCCGATCCCGCGGTTCGGAGAGAACTGGCGCGCCGTCCAAGACCGTTCCGCGATAGCGCCGGGTAAAGCGGTTCAGGCTGCTTTCGCGTGCGGGTCGCCGGCCGTCGGTGGCGTGTGGGTGTCGTGGTCGCTCTTGAGCTCGATCCACTCCGAGATCAGCCTCGAGTGCGGAGACCGCAACCACCACGGCCACCGCGGCCGGGCGGGTCCGCGGCCGTCGTCCGTTGTCGTCATGCACCTGTCCTACCCGCCGAGCCTGGGGGTGGCGTCCGCGAAAGCTGAGGGCCTCCGCAGAATCCGGCGAGCCCTAGGCTCTGACCACATGCGGATCGCGACCTGGAACGTCAACTCCCTCAACAAGCGCATGCCCCGGGTGGAGGAGTGGCTCGACTACGCCCAGCCCGACGTGCTCTGCCTCCAGGAGACAAAGCTGTCAGACGCCAACTTCCCGGCGATGGCGTTCGCGTCGCTCGGCTACGACGCCGCCCACTGCGGCCAGGGCCAGTGGAACGGAGTGGCCATCCTGAGCAAGGTCGGACTCGACGACGTCGTGTCCGGCTTCCCCGACCAGGCCGACGACGAGGTCACCGAAGCGCGTCTGTTGTGGGCGACGTGCAAGGGCGTGCGGGTGGTGAGCGTGTACGTCCCCAATGGGCGCCAGGTCGGCACCGAGCACTACGACGCCAAGCTCCAGTGGCTCGAGCGCCTCCAGCACGGACTCGAGAACGCGAGCGATCCCAACGAGCCCTTCGTGATGTGCGGCGACTTCAACATCGCCCCCGAAGACCGCGACGTCTGGGACCCCGCCAAGGTGAACGGCGGCACGCACGTGAGCGAGCCGGAGCGCGAGGCACTCCGCCGGCTGGAGCAGTGGGGGCTGGTCGACGTCTTCCGCCGCCTCTACGACGACGACCGCCTCTACAGTTATTGGGACTATCGGGCCGGCGACTTCCACCAGCACCGCGGCATGCGCATCGACCTCGAGTTGGCCACCAAGCCCCTCGCCGACGCCGCCTCGTACGCGCTCATCGATCGCTTTGCGCGCAAGGGCAAGAGTCCGTCGGACCACGCCCCGCTGCTGGTCGACTTCGACGTCTAGATATCTAGACGGCGCGGGTTAGCGCAGCTCGGTCCGCAGCTTGGCGAGCCCGGTGCCGAGCGCGTCACGGAGCTCGGAGCGAGGCAAGCCCATCTCGGCGTGCAGCTGTTTCATGGTGCGCGGTGTGTGGCCCTCGAAGCCGTAGTGCGCGGTGATCACGGCTCGCTCGAGGGGATCGAGGTGGTCGAAGAGCTGGGACGGTGACGCGCGTAGGCAGAGGTGGTCGTCGTCGGTGGTTGCGTCCAGGTCGATCGTCTCGCCCACTGTGTCCGGATACGGCCAACCCTCGTCGCAAGGCCAGAGGAACGAGCTCATGCTTTACGTTCTCGCGCCTGGCGGCGCTCACGTCAACCGGCTGGGTGTGCTTTCAGCCACTCGTCCAAGAGCTCTGCCTCGCGGCTCATGCGACTCCGCAAGCCGGGGACGATGAGTCCTTCGGCCCGACTACCCAACAGCGGCACCTTGATCTTGAGCTCGCCGTCGATCACCCGTTCGGTGACGGCGCCGTTTTCTGACAGCTGCATCGTCCCGCCGCACTGGAATCGATCGGCGTGCACCTTGGGCGTGACCGTGAACCTCGTGTGGTGGGTACGCCGGTCGAGCGTGGTCTCCTGCACCCACGCCACGTCGCCCGTGCGCAGCACGCGTCGGGCCAGCGCGTCGAGGCTGCCCGTGTACTGGTAGTTCACGCGCAGCGCGACAGTGTCAGCGGCTTCGTCGCGGCTGAGCACCTTTGGTGGACCGACGTCGGGCAGGCGAGTGCTCTCGAGGAACTCGGGATCGACCATGGCGTCTTCCACCGCACCCAGTGGCGCGTCGAAGGTGTGCTCGAGATGGAACCTCACAACCGGGATTGTTGCCGAACGGCCGCTAGGACGCGGCGGTCGCCAGCACGGCGAGCACGTCGGTGCCGTAGCGCTCGGCCTTGACCGGACCGAGACCCGGTACCGCGAGGAGCCCGGTCCGGTCGCGGGGCTTGGCCTGGGCCAACGCCGCCAGCGTGGTGTCGTGGAAGATGACGTAGGCGGGCACCCCCGACCGCTTGGCGGTGGCGGCCCGCCACGACTTGAGCGCTTCGAACAGGGTGGGGTCGGCGCCATCGAGGATGGGGAGCGTGCCGGCGCGCCGGCCGGTGCTCGCCGTCTGCAGCTTCTGGCGCCCGTCGTCGAGGAAGCGTCGCCAGTCGCCGGGACTTCCCTCGTTCGCCGCCTTCACCGCGGCCTCGATGGCGGGCAGATAGGCGGACGGTGTGCGTGTGAGCGTGCGCGATCCGAACGTGCGGCGTTCGGCCCATGAGCAGTGGAGCTCCTGCTCGGCCCGGGTGACTGCGACGTACAGCAGTCGGCGTTCTTCGGCGCGCGCCGCCGGCGTGTCGGCCTGGGCGATCGGCACCAAACCCCGCTCGAGCCCGCCGACGAACACGATCGGCCACTCGAGTCCCTTGGCCGAGTGGAACGTGGCGAGCTCGACGACGTTGCCGCCCTTGGACGGCTCGTCGCCGCCCACGGTCGCCCGCAGCCACGCGAAGAACCCGTCGATGGTGGCGGCTTGGTCGATGGCGCTGTGTTCGCGGGCGAGGCGAACGAGGTTTTCGAGGCGCAGGCGGCGCTCGCCCTCGCCCTCGGCCGCCATCTCCTCCAGATCGGCGATCGCAGGGGAGAGAGGGCTCGTGTGCGGGAGCCGCCGCAGCTCGTTGAGGGCCTGGCGCACCTCGGGCTGGCTGAGGAACGCCCCTTCGCCGCGCACGCGGTGGGGGATGCCTGCTCCCGTGCAGGCCTCTTCGAAGAGCAATAGCTGGGCGTTGGTGCGGGCCAGCACCGCCATGCCCGACCACGGCAGGGACGGGTTCTGGCGCCGGCGCATGGCGCGGACGACCGCTCGGGCTTCGTCACGCTCGCTCGCCCAACTGCGGACCGACGGCGCCGGCCCCTCGGGCCGGTTGGCTCGCAACGGGCGGGAGGGCCGGTCGGGCGCCGCGGTGAGCACCGCGTCGGCCACGGCGAGGATCTGGGGCGACGAGCGGTAGTTGTCGTCGAGGCGCACCACTTCGGCATTGGGAAAGCGGGCGCCGAAGTCGGTGAGGTAGCGAGCGTCGGCGCCGTTCCACCCGAAGATCGCCTGGTTGGGATCGCCGACCACACACAGGTCGCGGCGGTCGCCCAGCCAGCCCTCGAGCAGGCGGAACTGCACAGGGTTGACGTCTTGGAACTCGTCGACGAACAGGTGCCGGAAGCGCCACTGCTGGCTCGACGCGAACCCCTCGTCGGTCTGCAGGGCGCGGGCGCACAGCAGCAACAGGTCGTCGAAGTCGACGAGGCCCTTGCGGCGCTTCTCTTCTTCGTAACGCTCGTAGAGGGAGGCCATCACCGACAGGGTGAGCGCCGGCTTGCGCCCCGCGGCGCCGGCCTCGGCCTCGTAGTGGGCGGGGCCGACGAAGCGGGCCTTGGCCCACTCGATTTCGGTGGCGACGTCGGCCGGCTGCACGGTGGCGCTGCGATGACCGGCGAGTAGCGGCGCGAGCAGACGCACCTTGCGGTCGACCAACGCCGGCGGGCGCTCGTTGCCGTCGGCCCAGCGCCTGCGCAGCTGGGCGTAGGCGATGGCGTGGAAGGTGCCGGCGGCCACCTGGTCGCGGACGCCGAGGGCCGACAGGCGGGACGAGAGCTCGCCCGCCGCTTTGCGCGTGAACGTGAGCGCGAGCACGTGGCGGGGGTCGGCGCTGGCCTGGGCGACGCGCCAGGCAATGCGGCGGGTGAGCACTCGGGTCTTGCCCGACCCCGCGCCGGCCAGGATGCAGAGGGGAGCGGCGTCGGTGGTGACCGCCCGCCGCTGGGCCTCGTTCAATCCCTGCAGGAGCCCGTCTACGGACATACGTTCGACCGTACTCACGGGGTGTGACAAGAACGCGGATGCCCCCGAGGGCGGGCGCGGAACGGCCCCAAGTAGCCATCGGGCGGGGTGCCGTCCGGTCTCCTCGGGGCCGTACCCGCACCGCTCCGCTCCGCACCAACCGGGGAGTGGCCTGGGGCCGTTCCAACCGGGGCACCGTGCGAACCAGTGCATTGGCATCTTCGGCGGCGGACGTCGATCCGTCAAGGGATTCGAGTGTCATCGGCCTTCGGCCGGTGATCCTGCCGCCGCAGGCGGCGCCTTCTAACCCGACACTGAAGTGCGAGCCCTGCTCGCACTTCGAGTGTCACACCCCCTCTGTAACCTTGTTGACGTGCTCTGTGGTCTCGATCTCGACGGCGTCCTGTGCGACCTGGGTCCGCCCGTGGCGGCTCGCATCGCCGGCCGCTTCGGTGTAGCCACCCACCCGTCGGCGTGGACCCGCTACGACCTGCGGCTGCTCGAGCTCGGCGTCCCCCGGGCGCCGTTCCTCGCCTTTCTCGACGAGACGTTCGGCGATCCCAGCCTGTACAGCGAGGCGCTGCCCACCGAGGGTGCCGCGTTCGGCGTCGAGGCGCTGCGCGCGGCCGGCTGGTGCATTGTGGGCATCACCGCACGTCCGGCGCACCTGGCCGATGTCACCGTCTCGTGGCTGGACGCCCACGGGTTGGCGCTCGACGACGTCCACCACACGGCGCTCGGCACCAAGGCCGACGTCGCCCGGCGCCTGGGCGTACGCACCACCGTCGAGGACAACCCGACAGAAGCCGAGCTGCTCGCCGCGGTGTGCGAGTCCTGGCTCCTCGACCGGCCGTACAACCGCCACGACGTCCTCCAACGGGCCCGCCGGGTTCGCTCGTGGGACGACGCCGTCGGCCGCCTCTGCCAGCTCGAGCTGTTCGCGTAACGGCGTGCGCCACTACGCCGTGTCGGCCGTGGGCGCCGACCGCCCCGGCATCGTGGCCGCCGTCACCGGCGTCTTCCTCGAGCACGGGTGCAACCTCGAAGACACGTCGATGACGATCCTGCGCGGTCACTTCGCCATGATGCTCGTGGTCGCCGCGCCCGAGGGTCTCGCGCAGGAGGCGCTGGAGGCCGCCTTGGCCGGGCCGGCTACCGCGTTCGAGCTCGTTGTTGCCGTGCGGGCGATCGACGACGACGTCCCGTCATCCCCTGAGGGTGACTCGTGGACGGTGTCGGTCTACGGCGCTGACCGCCCGGGCATCGTGCACCGGGTGGCGTCGCTGCTCGCCGACAATGCAGTGAACATCGTCGACCTCACGACGCGGGTGATCGGCGACGCCGACCGGCCGGTGTACGCCATGATCCTCGAGGTCACGCTGCCAAGCGGGGCCGACGCCGAAGCCCTGCAAGCGCGCCTTGCCGACATGGCCGCCGACCTCGGCGTCGAGTGCAGCCTGCACCTCTCCGAAGCCGACATTCTCTGACGCCGCGTGCCCGTCAGGCCGGTGCTCCGGCTTCCCGACCACTTCCTCAAGCAGCCGGCCGCTCCAGTGGGCCGCGTCGACGAGGCGGCGCGCGCCCTCGCGGTCGACCTCGTCGACACCATGCGGGCCTCGCCCGCGTGCGTCGGGATCGCCGCCACTCAGATCGGCGTTGGCCTGCGCGCCTTCACCGTCGACGTCAGCGGCCACAAGAAGGCGCGCTCGTGCCACGGCGAGTTGGTGCTGTTCGACCCGGAGGTGTTGCTCGCCCACGGTCCGGTGGCGGGGCGCGAGGGATGCATGAGCGTGCCGGACCTCACCGGCGACGTCGCCCGCGCCTCGACGGTGGTCATGCGAGGGCTCGCGGTCGACGGCACGGAGCGTGTGGTGGAGGCCGACGCCTTTGAGGCTCGCGCCCTCCTGCACGAGCTCGACCACCTCGACGGTCTGCTCTTCCTCGACCGCGTGTCCTCCCATGAATCCCTCTTCCGGCGCAAGGTCTACAAGTAGGGTGCTCATCCCATGAAGCGATTCATGGCGCTCCCGCTCCTGGCCGGTCTCCTGCTCGCCGCCTGCTCCTCCGGCGGTTCCAAGAAGAACACGGCGGCCAACAGCACGACCTCGTCCAGCGCCAACACGGCGGTCACGGTGCAGGCGTTCTCGCCCGAGCCCAACTCCACCCAGGGCGTCTGCGGCAACGGCATCGTCATCGACCTCGCCATCCGGTCCAAGGACCCCAACCTGTTGAAGGCGGCGATCCGTGCTGCCCAGCCCGGCCAGCCGGGCCGCAACCCCGCCTACCAGAATCTCGTCGTCACCATGTCCACCACCGAGCCGGCTCTCGGTGGTCCGCAGGGCAACATCGCCGGCCTCTTCCAGATCGTCAGCGTCTCCCAGCAGTCCGACGGATCAGGGGAGATCTGGGCCACGTGGGTGAACGGCCAGCCGCGGTTCGGGGTCGACGTTGACAGCGCGCTCGACGCCTTCGTCGTCGGCGACGC
>DASZJL010000075.1:0-14038 GCA_035948135.1 Acidimicrobiales bacterium
CGTGACGCCCGGACGCACGGGCGGGCGGTCCGGGTAGCCGGTGAGGTGCAGCAGGCCTCCGTAGCCGATGCCCAGCCGGTCAAGGCCCGGGCGCAACGAGTACGGACCGTCCTGGCCGAACACCGAGATGCGGACGTAGACCAATCGCGGGTCGAGCTCTGACGGACCGATGTTCCACTTCTCCATGGTCCCCGGGCGGAAGTTCTCGCAGACCACGTCGGCGGTCGCGCACAAGCGGCGGAACAGTTCCTGACCTTCAGGCACGCGCAGGTTGCACGTCACGCTCTTGCGACCGCGGCCCTCGACGGCCCAGAACAACGAGTAGCCCTTGTCATTTGAACTGACAGAGACGAAGGGCCCGATGGTGCGCATGAAGTCGCCGCCCTTGGGGTCCTCCACCTTGATGACCTCGGCCCCCTGCTCGCCGAGGATGCCGGCGCAGAAGGGGGCGGAGATTCGAGTGCCCACGTCGATGACGCGGAGCCCTTCGAGCGGGAGCGCCATCTAGGAAGGAGGGGGAGCGCCCTCGTCGCGCTGATGCTCGGCGAACACTTCCTTCATCGAGCCCTTCTGCTTGCGAGCCTCGAGGGCGGAGAGTGCTGTCTCGGTGTTCGAGACGAACTGGTGGACCATGAAGTGGTACTTCCACGACTCACGCTTGCCCATGGCGTCGAACGTGTTGTTGATCGTGTCCTTGACAGCCTGCGCTGTGATCGGCGGGACGAGCGCCACCTTGTCGGCCATCTCCCGGGCAGCGTCGGACAACTCGTCACGCGGCACCACGCGGTTGACAAGGCCCAAACGCCACGCTTCGGCGGCGTCGATGGTGTCGCCGGTCAGCAGGAACTCCTTGGCCTTGCGCATGCCCAGCTCCCACGGCTCGACCAAGAGCTCTACGCCGGCGCCGGTCATGCGCAGCACGGGGTTCGAGAACTTGGCGTCATCGGCCGCGACGATCAGGTCGCACATGCACGCCAGCATGAGCCCCGCGGCCACGCAGCTCCCTTGGACGGCGGCGATGGTGGGCTTGCGGAAGTCGTAGATCTTCACGCACTTGTCGAAGTACATGACCTGCTCGTGGCGCAGCTTGCCCTCGGGCGTATCGCGCATCTCCCGCCACGGATCGGCGGCCGCAGGGTCCAGCAGGCCCTTGAGGTCGTGGCCGGCCGAGAAGTGCTTGCCGGCGGCGGCCAGGATCACGACCCGCACGTCGTCGTCGGCGTCGGCGCGGTCGAACGCCGCTTCCAGCTCCTCGAGCATGCCGGTCGACTGGGCGTTGGCCGCCTCAGGCCGGTTCAGGGTGACGGTCGCGACGGCGCCGTCGACTTCGTAGAGGACCGGTTCCGAATCAGCCACGGGGCAACCCCAGGACCCGCTCGCCGACGATGTTGCGCTGGATCTCATTGGTGCCGGCGAAGATCGACGACGCCTGGTAGTAGAGCCACGAGCGCTGCCATGTGCCGTCGCCGGGGTTGTCGGCCGCGCCCCGCCAAAGGGGTGCCGCCGGGCCGAGCACCGCCATCGCCGTCTCGTGCAGCCGCTTGCTCATCTCGCTCCAGTACAGCTTCAACGCCGACCCTTCGGGGCCGGGCTCCAGACCCTTCTGCACCCGGGACAGGGTGCGCCAGTTGTGGAGCTGGAACAGCTTCACCTCCACGAAGGCCTCCGCAAGCCGCTGGCGCAGGCGCCAGTCGTCCCACGCCCCGGTCTTCGACGCCAGTCGCAGCAGCTCGTCGAGCAGCTGCAGGTGGATGACGAGCTGGCGGGGATTGATGCCCCGCTCGTGGGACAGCGTCGCGTTGGCGACCCGCCAGCCCTCGTTGAGCCCTCCGACCAACTGATCGGACGGCACGAACACATCGGAGAGAAAGACCTCGTTGAACTCGGCCTCCCCCGTGATCTGCACCAGCGGCCGTACCTCGACGCCAGACGCGCGCATGTCGACCACCAAATAGGAGATGCCCTTGTGCTTGGGCGCCTCGACATCGGTGCGGGCCAGGCACACCCCCCAGTCGGCGAACTGGGCGTAGGACGTCCACACCTTCTGGCCGTTGAGCAGCCACCCGCCCTCGACGGCGTCGGCGCGTGTGGAAACGGACGCCAGGTCGGACCCAGCGCCCGGTTCGCTGAACAGCTGACACCAGAGCTCCTCGGCCGAGAGGATCTTCGGCAGCCAGCGCGACTTCTGCTCGCCAGACCCGTGCACCAGAAGGGTGGCGCCGGCCAGGTTCACGCCGATGCGGCCGACGAGTTCAGGCGCCCGGGCCCGGGCCAATTCCTCCTGCACGACGAAGTGCTCGGCCGGCCCCAGCCCGCGGCCGCCGTACTCGGACGGCCACGCAACACCGACCCAGCGACCGCCGGCCAGCGTGCCCTGCCACTCGCGCAAGAAGGCGACCTCCGAGTCGAGGTCGTCGAACCGCGGCGGCAGCCCCTTGCCGTACTCCCACGGCAGGTTGGTCTGCAACCACGCCCGCACCTCAGCGCGCAGCGCCTCTTGTTCGGCAGTAGGGGAGAGGTCCACCGGGCCGGAGATTACTGACGTCCGCGTCAGTACACTCCCGCCCGCCTCTTCTATGGACTTCGAGCTCTCCGACGACCAGCGCGCCCTGCAGGACGCGGCCGCCGATCTCCTTGGTTCGCTCTCCACGACCGAGCAGGTGCGCGCGAGCGCCCTAAGAGAAGAGGCCTACGACGCAGGTCTCTGGAAGGCGATGGTCGACCAGGGCTGGACGGGCGTCGAGCTTCCCGAGCAACAGGGCGGGCTCGGCCTCGGCATGGTCGAAGCTGTGGTGCTCGCGGAGCAGGTCGGTGCCCACGTAGCCCCCGCGCCCTTCCTCGAGAACCTGCTCGCGGCCGGCGCTCTTGCCGACACAGACGCGCGCAGCTGGGTCGAGCGTCTCGTGACCGGCGACGCCATCGCGTGCGTCGCCTGGCGTCCCGACATACCGGTGCCGTACGCGCCCGCCGCGGACGTGGCCGTCGTCATCAAGGAAGAAGAGGTACTGCTCGTCGACCTCTCCGGCGGTCCCGCCATCGAACGCGAGGCGGCTATGGACCTGACGCGCCCCCTGGGGTGGCTGCGCCTCGAGGGCCGAGCGACGACGAGTATCGGCGGCGCGACCGAAGCCGACCGCCTGCTCGACCGGGGCGCAGCGCTCTACGCAGCTGCCCTTTTGGGAGGCGCCCAGCGCGTGCTCGCAATGTCCACCGGCTACGCCAAGGAGCGCGTGCAGTTCGGCAAGCCCATCGGCAGCTTCCAGGCCGTCAAGCACCGTTGCGCGGACATGCTCGTCGACGTGGAGGGCATGCGCTCGACGGCGTACTGGGCCGCCTGGTGCCTCAGCGCGGAAGACGACGAGGCGTCAATCGCGGCGTCGACCGCGAAGACGTGGTGTTCCGACGCTGCTCGCCGGGTCATGGCGAGCGCCCTCCAGGTGCACGGCGGCATCGGCTTCACCTGGGAGCACGACCTCCACCTCTTTCTCAAGCGCAGCCAGCTCGACCAAGTCGCATTCGGCGACGGTGCGTACCATCGCGAGCGCCTGGGCGCCATGCTGCGCAAAAGCTTGGAGCCGGACCCCCCCATGTGCTAACTAGTTCACGGGCGAGGAGGTGGAGTGCTGCGCGCGTCGAACTTCCAACCGATGCTTCACCACTGTCCGCGTTTACAAAACCGGCAATCCGGGCAAGGGCAGCCCGCGGACGGGGCGCTCAGTGAGAATCTTCGGGTCAAAGCCCGTCATCACTGGACGGTTCATCCGTAGGTAAGAGGTAGGGCGGAGACGGTGAGTGCCGTTCTCCAGGGGACCACATCGGCAAAAAGGAGCACTCTCGTGAAAGCACGAGTCGCAGCACTGGCCGTAGCGGTGCTGACAGCAGCCGGATTCCTGGCTGCATTCACACCAGGGCCGGCGACGGCGCAGGCGTCCTTCGGGGCGTTCCAGGCGTACGCGAACGGCACCAAGCAGCACGTGCGAGTCGTTGACGCCGGCGGGCAGACCCTCGCCAACGTCGACACCTCGTTCTCGGGCGCCACCGTGAACTCGGCGGACCTGAGCGCGGCGGTCAACAACGTGTTCAACGAGCCGGTGCAGCCTGCCCAGCCAGGCAAGAACAGCTACTCCCGTGGCGCAGCCGCCGAGGCGGGCATCGGCGCCAAGTTCCCTGCCAACGTCGATCCGAACCAGATCATTCTGCCGAAGATCACGGAGGCCGCGGCATCGCCCTCGACGGCGTTGAAGCGCGACGACCTCATCGCCCCGGTGAACGCCGACCCGCTCCTCTACATCTCAGCGGCGACGAACAAGGCGCAGTCGCTGTGGAATCCCGACTTCTGCCCGATCGGCCAGCCGATCAGCTACGGCGAGAACGACCTCGCCGACGCCCAGTTGCTCAACGCCAGCTCGACGCAGAAGCTGCCGGGCGGCAGTCCGGTGATTTCGGAGACGCC
Source organism: Acidimicrobiales bacterium (assembly GCA_035948135.1). GTDB lineage: Bacteria > Actinomycetota > Acidimicrobiia > Acidimicrobiales > AC-14 > CADDZP01. Next base: position 4,454 of record DASZJL010000075.1, read on the forward strand.
GTCGGGCGACGCCACGACGACCAACTACAACCAGTCCTACACCTACCTGTACCCGACCGGCCCCAGCACCTTCGGCGTCGGCGCAGCCAATCGTCAGGTCTTCGCCCCGCTGACCATCGGTCGTGGTCTTGGCCCGAACGGTTCCGACCTCGCCGTGCTCACGCTGCTGGGTACCTGGCAGCTGCGGGTTGAGCACAGCGGCACAGGCGCTCCGACGGTGACCTATGCGGCGTACGACAACCTGGGCAACAAGCTCACGGGCGCCACGCCGGTCGCCACGCTGACCATCGCAGGTCAGTCGGTCCTCGGGAGCCAGCTGACCGCCCAGAACATCTTCGGGGCGAACGGGCTCAGCGTCGACATCCCGCCCGGGCCCGGGCCGTACATCGCTCAGCTGCATATCGGCACACCCCCGGCACCGATCGCGGGCAAGACCAACGCCTTCACGACTGATGCCGTCCTCGTCAACGCCCTGAACGTTCCTGGCCAGATCGATGTGGCCGATGTTCGCTACGGGCACATGGAGGCGCAGGCAGTGGCGCCGGCCTCCGGCATCTCGTGCACCATCCCGACGTCCAAGGTCCTGACCGACGCCAGCGGCACGGTGGTGTCGACGCTCACCGGAAACAACACCTTCTCCTGGAAGATCACGTTCCCGACGGTCGACATCTCCAAGGAATTGGCCTGCGACCTGACCAACATCGTTGTCACTGACACGGCGACCAACATCGATCCCGTGACCGGCAAACACACGGGGGCTACCGCCACCATCACCGGCGCCAGCAATGGAGGGACGGTGACAGGATCGACAATCGATGCCACGCACAACGGCGGCGTCTCATGGAACCCGTTGAGAGCCAACGGCGCCCCGGTCACATACCACCCCGGTGACCCGCCCATCGTGCTCACCATCACCGCCAAGCTCGGGCCTGGCGCCGGCACCATCACGAACACCGCCAACGTGAGTGCCAGCTTGGCCAACTGCACCGGTGGTGCCCTCGGCAAGGCGTTCGTCACGAACGGCAGCATCGGCGGTAAGGCCGCCACCATCCAGGGCAGCGCTGTCAACGGCAGCGGAAACGTGAGCGCCAAGGTCGGCGCGGCAGCCGTCCAGGCGGCCCAGCTCGCCACGACCGGTCAGAAGCAGCCGTGGCTGCCCGTGGTCGGCGGTGGGCTGCTGCTTGGCTCGCTGGGCCTGATGCGGAGCCGACGCCGCCTCCACGCGGTCAGGTCTGAGACCTAAGCGGTTTCAACTGAGAGACTGACGGATTCGCCCGCCGGGGTCAGCCCCGGCGGGCGAGTTCGCGTAAGGCCACGCGGTCGGGCTTGCCGGCGGCCAACGTGGGCAGGGCGTCGACCTGCACCACGCGCTCGGGCGTCTTGAACTTGGTGACGCCTCGCTCCACGAACCAGTTGCGTGTTGCCTCGAGGTCGAAGGTCCCGTCCGCCACGACGAACGCCGCCACCCGCTCGCCGAACACGTCGTCGGGGTAGCCGACGACCGCGGCCTGGCGCACTGCGGGATGCGCCTCGAGCACGCCCTCGACCTCCGACACCGAGATGTTCTCGCCACCCCGGATGATGACGTCCTTGATGCGGCCCACGACGGTGAGCCAGCCGTCGTCGTCGAGGGTGGCGAGGTCGCCGGTGCGAAACCAGCCGCCCCGCGCGTGGGCGGCGCGCGTCTGCAGAGGATCGGCGTAGCCGACGAAGAGCTCGGGGCCCCGCACCCACAGCTCGCCCGCTTCTCCGATGCGCAACTCGATTTCGCCGGTGGCCCGCCCGTCGGTGTCACGGGCCCGATCGAGTGGATCGCCGGCGTGGCTGGTGGTGACCGTCGGGGCCTCCGTCGAGCCGTAGGTGCGCTTCACCGTGGCGCCGAACGCTTCGCGTGCCTGGTCGACGAAGGCGGGCGTCACCCCGGCCCCGCCCGAGGAGATCAGGCGCAGTGAGCGCACGCGTTCGGGGGAGAACGCGCTGGCCGCCATCAGGGTCACGAAGAAGGTGGGCGGCCCGATCATGAACGTGATGCGCTCGTCGGCGATGATGCCGATGGCCTCGTCCGGGTCCCACTTCTCCATGAGCACGGTGCGCATGCCCGCCACTCCGGGCAGCAGCACGCCGTTGAGGAGGCCGGAGATGTGGGCGAGGGGCGCGGGCATGAGCACGGCGTCGGCGTCGGTGAGACGGTGGACGTCTCGCATGAGGCGGGCCTTGTACGCCAGGCCGCGCTGTGTGTGGAGCACGGCTTTGGGGGCGCCCGTCGAGCCCGAGGTGAAGAGGGCGACGGCGAGATCGGCGGGTCGCGCCGCCGATTGGGCGGCGGTCACCCCGGGCGCGAGCCCCACCAGCCCGTCGACGTCACCGGGTTCGGTGAGCGTTACGCGCGGCTCGATCTGGGCCAGGGCGGCGGCCGCGTCGGCCATGCCCATGCCGTGGTGGACGGGCACGGCGACCGCGCCCAGGCGCCAGCAGGCGCGGTACAGCAGCGCGGCCTGCTCGACGTTCCGGAGCTGCCAGGCGACGGCATCACCGCGTCGGACACCGCGAGCGCGCAGGCCGCCGGCCACGCTGGCGACGCGCTCGGCGACGGCGCCCGGCGTCCTCTGGACCAGGACAGCGTCGAGGGTCGGGACGTCCCATGGGCCCCCGGGCCGGAGATAGTGGGCGGCCCGGCTGGGCCGCAGCGTTGCCTTGAGCGCCAATTGCTGACGACCGCCTACTGCCTTATTGCCCGTACTGCAGGGGGTTGCGCCACGCGCCGCCCGCCGGCGTGCGGCCGCGCAGCAGGTTGGTGCCGATGTAATTGCGCTGCACCTCGACGGTGCCGGCGCCGATACACAGGCCGCGGATGTCGCGGTAGGCACGCTCGACCGGGTACTCGCGGCTGTAGCCGTATCCGCCGAGGAGCTGGATGGCCTCGTCGCAGACGAACTTGGCTGCCAGGTTCGCTGCGGTCTTGGCCATGGCCGTCTCCAGTGCGGGCGGGGTGCCGTGTGGGCCGGCCATGGCGACGGCGCGGTAGAGCAGCAGACGGGCGCCGTCGAGTTGGGTGGCCATGTCGGCGATCTTCCACTGAAGGCCCTGCAGGTCGGCCAGCGGCCGCCCGCCGATCACCCGCTCGTTCATGTAGCGGATTGCGTACTCGAGGGCTCCCTGGGCGGCGCCGAGGCACATGGCAGCGTTGCCGCAGCGCTCATGATTGAGGTGGGCCAGCAGCGTCTTGAAGGCCTCGGCGTCGTTCGGGTTGCCGGCCAGAAGGACGTCGTCGGCCTCGATGCGGACGTCGTCGAAGGCCAGCTCGGCTTCAGTGCAGCCCCGCAGGCCCATTTTTTTGTGGGTGCCGGCGACGCTCACGCCGGGGGCGCTGAGGTCGACGACGACGGCGCCGACGCCCTTCGCGCCGTCGCCGCCCGGAAAGCGCGTCCAGACGAGGCAGGCGGCCGCTTTGTGGCCGCCGGTGACGTAGTTCTTATAGGCGTTGAGGCGGTAGCCGCCGTTGCCGTCGTCGGTGAGGTGGGAACGCATCAGGTTTGCGGCCGAGCCGGCGTCGGGTTCAGTGATGCCGATGCAGAACAGCCCGTCGCCGGAGGCGGCCATCGGCAGCCACTTCTGCTTGAGCGCCTCGTTTCCGAGGTGTTCTATGGCACGCGGCGGGCCATTGAAGATGAGCTGGGCGAGGATGGCGCTCGACACATCGGCGCGCCCGAGCTCCTCGAGCACGATGGCCGCTTCGACGTCGCCCATCCCCATCCCGCCGTAGTCCTCGCTGACGGTGACGCCGAAGAGGCCAGCCGCCTTCAGGGCGTCCCACGAGGCCTGGGGGAATTCTTCCGTCTCGTCCCATTGGGTCGCTCTGGGCGCCAGCTCGCGCTCGGCCACGTCGCGCGCAAACTTGCGCAGCGTCGAGCGATCTTCGGTCTCTGTGAACTCCATGGGGTCGGATCGTAGGGCTCAAGCGGGCCGCGGGCCCCGCCGAGAGACGTGGCATGCGTCGTTGGGGGGTTGTGAGCCTGATCAGTCTTTCGGTGTTTCTCGCACCGATCGTGACGGCTGTCCCTGCGCACGCCAGTTGCTTCGTCTACGTCTACGGCCGCTGTATCTCTTCGGGCCCGACGTCGCCGCCGCCGACGGCGCCGCCCGCACCGACCCCTCCGCCGCCCGCTCCGACGCCGACCCCTCCGCCGGCCCCGACGCCGCCGCCGCCCGCGCCAGTCGCCAGCATCGACCCGAACGAGGCGGCCGCGCAGTTCTTCGACCTCACGAACGCAGCGCGAGCCGGCGCCGGGATCGGGGCGCTCCAGTGGCGCGCCGACGTGGCGAGCATGGCCGTGTCTCACAGCGTGGAGATGGCGCAGCAGGGCACGATCTGGCACGGCAGCTTCGTGTCCCAGGCCAATCTCAAGGCCCTGAACGCCAGCTCGATCGGTGAGAACGTCGGCATGGGCGGCGACGTGCAGTCCATCCAGGACGCATTCTTGAACAGCCCCCATCACCTGGAGAACATCCTCGACACCGCCTACAACCAGGTCGGCATCGGAGTGATCGTGAGTGGCGGGGTGATCTACGTCACCGTGGACTTCCTGCACTCCAACAGTGCGGGCACCGCTCGGCCGACGCCCGTCCCCCACCCTGCGGCCCCCAAGCCCGCAACGCCGCGCGCGTCCTCGCCCAAGGTGGCCTCGGGCGCCCCCCGACCCGTCTCCGCTGCGGCCACGCCTGCTGCGGTGAGCGCGGCACCGCCGGCGACAGCTCCGGCTCCTGCGCCCCAAGGCGTCATCAAGTCTGTCGAGTTCGAACCTGCCGCGGGGCCGGCCGCGCCCTTGGCCACAGCCGGAACGCTGTCGAACGTGCTCGACGGCGGCACGGCGGTTTGGGCGGCCATGTTCGGCGTCCTCTTGCTAGTGGGCCTCGTCGGCGCCCCCGCCGTCGTGCGCCGTCGCCGTCCGGCGTAGACGGGGGCGAAACCCGCAGCCGCGCTAAACACGACGGCGCGTGACCAGCACCGAGCGACAGCCCGCACGATCGGCGCCCGCGCCTGGCCAAGCACCGCTGCCGGCGCCCAATGCCGCTGCGCTGCTGCGACGCAACGCCCTCGACCACACCATCGCTGGCCGGCCGGCCGTCCGCTTCGAGGACAAGGTTTGGACCCACGGCGAGTACGTGGCCAACTGCCGGAGATGGGCCAACGCCTTCCTGGCCAGTAAGCCCGACGGGCCCTTCCACGTCGGCGTACTGCTCGACAACACGCCCGAGTACCTCTTCGCCTTCGGTGGCGCGGCGCTGGCCGGGGCGACCATCGTCGGCCTCAACCACACCCGCCGCGGCGACAACCTCCGGCGCGACATCGAGCACACCGACGTCGCCATAATCGTCACTGAACCCCAGCACGAGGAGTTGCTGGCGCCGATCGCTGACCAGCTGTCGTGCGATGTGCTCGTCGTGGGCTCGTCGCTCGACGACGCCCTCCTGTCGGTGGGCGACGACGACCCCGGGCTGGAGCCTGATGTCGACACCCCGTGGGCGCTGATCTTCACCTCCGGCACGTCCGATGCGCCCAAGGCGGTGATCTGCAGTCAGCGGCGCATCATGGTGACGGGGTCGCGGTTCACGATGATGCTCGACCTCACGTCGGAGGACGTCGGCTACATCGCCATGCCGCTGTTCCATTCGAACGCGGTGATGGTCGGGTGGGCGCCGTCGATCGTGGCCGGGGCCTCGGTGGGCCTGGCCCGCCGGTTCACGGCCTCGGGGTGGCTGCCCGACGTGCGCCGCTACGGCGCCACCTGGTTCAACTACACGGGCAAACCGCTGGCCTACATCCTGGCCACGCCCGAGCAGCCCGACGACGCCGACAACACGCTGCGGGTCGCCTTCGGTAACGAGGGCTCGCCGCAAGTGGTGGCTGAGTTCGCTCGCCGCTTCGGTGTCGAGGTCATCGACGCCTTCGGAGCTACCGAGGGCGGCGTCGCCGTCAATCGCACCGACGACATGCCGGCCGGGGCGATGGGGCTCGTGGGCGAGACCGTGAAGGTGGTCGACGAGGACGGCCATGAGCGGCCTCGAGCAAAGTTCGACGCTGACGGTCGCCTTGTGAACGCCGACGAGTGTGTCGGCGAGATCGTCAACACCGCCGGCGCGGGCCCGTTCGAGGGCTACTACAACAACGCCGAAGCGAACGAGCGGGCCCGGAAGTTCGGCTGGTACTGGAGTGGCGACCTGGGCTACGTCGATGACGCCGGCTACCTGTACTTCGCGGGGCGCAACGCGGAGTGGCTTCGCGTCGACGGCGAGAACTTCCCCGCCGGGCCCATCGAGGCGGCGGTGTCTCGCCACCCTGACGTCGTGATCGCGGCCGTGTACGGCGTACCCGACGAGCAGGCTGGCGATCAGACGATGGCGGCCCTGATTCTGCGCGACGGCGCCTCGTTTGATCCCGTCGAGTTCGCCGGGTGGCTCGACCGCCAATCCGACGTCGGCCCCAAGTGGCGGCCGCGGTACGTGCGGGTGTCGTCGGAGCTGCCGGCTACGGCAACCAACAAGGTCCTCAAGCGCACGCTCGTCCACCAGAAGTTCCGCGCCGACCGCGCCGGCGGCGACCCGATCTGGGTTCGCGGCCGCGGCGAGGACGCCTACCGCCCGTTCACGTCCGACGACGAGAGCGCACTGCAGTTGCGCTTCGCCGAAGCGGGCCGGGAGCGGTTCTGGGACTTGTAACTACTGACGCACCGGTTCCCGCTTCCACAGGTGGGGCCACATGGGATGGGCGAGGTGGGGGAGACGGCGGGTGGCGTCGGCTCGCTTGTGACCCCAGAGGGCAGCCGGGATGCTGATGAGGCAGGCGACGACGCTCAGGATCATCACGCCTCGCAAGCCGTGCACGAAGGACTTGTTGACGATGTCCTCGACTTGGGCGTGCAGTTGCGGGGCGAGGGTGGCCAGCTTGTGTGTGGCGGCGTCGGAGCCTGACAGCAGCGCTCGGATCTCCGACTTGTCAGCGCTCGTCAGCGTCCGGTTGGCCGCCTTCTCGAAGGTGGATACCAACGCATCGTTCTCCAGGGCCTTGAACACTGCCCCGGAGAGCGCAAGGCCGACGATGATGCCCATAAGGCGGACGAAGGACAGGACGCCGGACCCGATCCCCGCCTTGTCGTCGGGGATCGCGTCCATGCCCGCCGAATTGGAGATGTTGAACGAGAAGCCCTGGCCGAATCCCGACACCACGAGGCCCGCGATCACGAGGGCCAGCCCCGTGTCGACGCTGATGAAGACGAACAACACGATGCCGGCGGTCATCAGGACCTGCCCGATGGCCATCAGATCTTGGGCGCCCACTCTGGTGACCAAGCGACCAGTGATGGGGGACATGGCGATCAAGGGGACGGTGAAGACGAGAAACACGAGGCCCGTCTCCAGCGGCTTCAGGTCGAGTACTTCCTGCAGGTAGAGCGTCAGGAAGAAGAGGATGGCGCCGAACATCCAGTTGCCGACGAACGACACCACGGCTGCACCGGCGAAGGCCTTCGTGCGGAACAGACCGAACTCGACCAGCGGATCGCGCACGCGCGTCTCGGCGATAGCGAAGGCAATGAGCAGAACGACTCCGGCGGCCAGCGAGCCGATGATCAACGGCGAGCCGAAGCCTTCGTTCGCGCTGTTCTGCAGGGCGAGGATGAACAGCACCATGCCCACGGTGACCAGCCCGAAGCCCGTCCAGTCGATGCGGCCGGTGAACGTCTCGTCCTTCGACTCCTCCACGACCGTGAGCGTGAGAATCATCACGCCGATCCCGATGGGCACGTTGATGAAGAAGAACAGACGCCACGAGACAGCCTGCGTGAGGACACCGGCCACGAATGGCCCGATGGCTGAGCCCGTAGCACCGATACCCGACCAGAGGCCGATCGCGGACGCCCGCTTGTCGGCCGGGAAGGCGTTGCTCACGACTGAGAGCGCGGTGGCGAAGATGGTGCCGCCGCCGACACCCTGCACGAGGCGGGCGACGATGAGCTGCGCCGGCGTCTGGGCCACGCCGCACGCGGCCGACGCCACGACGAAGATCACGATCCCGGTCAGGACGACCTTGCGCCGACCGACGATGTCGGCCAACCGGCCCACGGCGATGATCGGCGCCGCGAAGGCGAGGAGGTAGGCGTTCACGACCCAGAGCAGCGCCGCCGTCGAGGCGTGGAGGTCCTCCCCGATCTTGGGTAGGGCGACGGTGAGCCCGAAGAAGTCCAGGGTGATGAGCAGCATCCCGCCAGCCATGGCGATGACCACCAGACGTCGTTTGCGGTCCACCGGCGACCGAGGGTAGTCAGGGCGGGTGGACCTGTCGTTCACCCCCGAGGAGCAGGCGTTCGCCGCGCAAGTGAGAACCTGGCTGGCGGCCAACCTCGGCGACGTCCCCGCCTTTGCCAGCTTCGACGAGGAGGTCGATTGGGGACGGCAGTGGCAGGCCCGCCTCGCGGCCGAGCGATGGGTGGGTTTGCACTGGCCCGCGGCGTACGGCGGGCGGGGCGCGTCCCCGGTGCAGGTGGCGATCTTCAACGCCGAGTACGCGCGGGCACGGGCGCCCCAGCTCGTGAACCGGGTCGGACTCAACCTGGCCGGTCCGACGCTGCTCGCCCATGGCAGCCCGGAGCAGAAGGAGAGGTGGCTGGCGAACATCCTCACCGCCAACGAGATCTGGTGCCAGCTGTTCAGCGAGCCGAGCGCCGGCTCGGACCTGGCGTCGCTGACGACGAAAGCCGTGCCCGTCGACGACGGTTGGCTGCTCAGCGGTCAGAAGGTGTGGACGTCGTACGCCCAGTACGCCCGGTGGGGGATCTGCCTGGCCCGCACCGATCCCGACGCCCCCAAGCACAAGGGCATCTCCTACCTCGTCGTCGACATGCAGGCGTCCGGCATTGAAGTGCGACCGCTGACGCAGATCACCGGCGAGGCCGAGTTCAACGAGGTATTCCTCGACGAAGTGTTCGTCCCTGCCGACCACCTGGTCGGCGACCTCAACCAGGGGTGGGCAGTGGCGAACACCACGTTGGCCCACGAGCGCGGCACCAACTTCCCCTTCAAGGAACAGGTCGTGCACGAGGTGTACCTGGCCGAGCTGTGGGGCGAGGCCGCCCGCGCCGGCAAGCTCGACGATCCCCACGTCGTCGACCAGCTCGCGCAGGCCTACGTCGAGCTCGCGGTGTTGCGCCTCCACAACTGGCGCACGTTGTCGCGACTGGCACGCGGCGAGGAGCCAGGCCCCGAGTCGAGTTGGGTGAAGCTGGCGTGGACCGACCTCACCCAGCACCTGTCCGACGCCGCCCTCGACGTCGTCGACCCGGCGTCGCCGCTGTGGGGCAAGTGGCAGCGGCAGTGGCTGTGGTCGAAGGCGGCGAGCATCGCGGGCGGCACGTCGGAGATCCAGCGCACGATCATCGGCGACCGCATCCTGGGGCTGCCCCGCTAGCTTCGCGGAAGAGTGTCAACCAAGGCTTGACAGGGCGGTCGTGTCAAGGCAGGCTTGACAGATGACCGACATCGTCCCCCCGATCCGGTCGGCGGCGGAGATGCTGCCCCACTCGGCGTGGGTCG
>DASZJL010000076.1:0-25759 GCA_035948135.1 Acidimicrobiales bacterium
ACTGGGGCGCGAAGCGTGGGGGTACTGGGTGGCGTTACGAGCGGACGACGTCGATCTCGATCGGGATGCCGCGCTCGTGGAGCGCTTTCAGACCGGTGACGAAGAGGCCTTCGCCGACCTCTACCAGCGCTACTTTGGGCGTCTCCGCCGCTACTGCGAGCGTCGGCTGGGCGACCACCACGACGCCGAGGAAGCGGCCCAAGAGGCGCTGATCAAGGCCTATCGGGCGCTGCCCACCTTCGGGGGCGACCGCCGCTTCTACCCCTGGCTGCGCGTGATCGCCGCCAACGTCTGCACCGATCGCTGCAAGCGCAAGCCGGTGGCCGCGCCCGCCGACCCCGACCGCGGCGACGTCGTCGTCGACTCGGTCTTCGACAACCTCGACCGGGCCTTCGTTCGGGCCGCCCTCCGCGACCTGAACCCCCGCCACCAGACCGCCCTCTCGCTGTGGGCCGACGGCCATCCCAGCCGCCACATCGCCGAGGAGCTCGGGTGCACCCCCGGCGCGGCCGACGTCACCCTCCACCGTGCGCGCCAGTCGTTCCGCACCCGCTTCCTGGCGCTCGCCGGTGACGGCAAGATGGCCGCTGTCGGCCTGGTTCCCGCCCTCGGCCGCTGGGCCCAGCGCTGGCGGGCCCGAGTCGTCACCCGCGTCGGCGACCACGCCGAGCTGGCCACGCCCCTCGCCACCAAGTTGGCGGCCGGCGCCATCGCCTTCACCGTCGTCGGCGGTGCCGTCGCCGCGGGCGCCGGCGCCGGGACGGCGCCGCACCCGACCGCCCCGCCGCCCTCGGTCGCGCACGTGCAGACGGCGCCCGTCAGCACAATCGCAACGCCCGCGCCACCTGCGCCCGCGCCGCAGACAACGCCGACTCCGGCCGTCGCCAACCGGGCCGCTCCCACCCCGCCGCCGACGCCCGCCGCGTCACCCCCGCCCGCTTCGCCCGACCTGACGCCGAGCCTCATGTCCGCTGACCAGGCCCGGGCCAAGGGACAGGACGCCCCCGTTCGCATCGAGGTGCCAGGCGTTGTCGGTCTGGCGCTCGATCCCACCAACCTCAACACCGTCTTTCGCCCCAAGGAGTCCTCGTGAGAAGGCACCTGGCCGTCTTGCTCGTCGCCGCACTCGTCGTCGCTGGGTTCGCGATCGGGCTCATGCGCCCGGCCCGGGCATCCACCCCGCCAGCACAGGTCAATACCGTGCAGTCCAGGGCCCTGGTGTGCATGTGGGTCCCCGTGCTCAACATCGGGCTCTGCTGACCTGCCGGTAGGCTCGCCCGCAATGGATGCGGACGAGGCCCGGCGGCGGCTGGAGGCGGAACGTGATCGCCTCACCGCGGTGAAGAGCGATTTTGACGTCGACAACCTCGCCGAGGAGTCCGAGGACGAAAACCTGAGCGAGCTGTCGGCCGTCGACCAGCACCAGGCCGACGTCGGCACCGAGACGTTCGAGCGCGAGAAGGACCTGTCGATCCTCGAGCAGGTCGACGCCGAGCTGAGCGACGTCGAGCGCGCCCTGCAGCGCCTCGACGACGGCACCTACGGCACCTGCGAGTTCGACGGGAAGCCGATCCCCGAGGCGCGCCTCGAGGCCATGCCGGCGGCGCGCTTCTGTGTGGAGCACCAGACCGAGGCCGAGCGCGAAGCGGCCCGGGCCCGGCCCGAGTAAGCCGACCAGAGAGATGCGACGGGCGTCGGTGGCGGGCTTGGCGGCGCTCGGCGCCATCGCCGCGGGTGGCGCGGGCGCGGCCGCCTTTCTTTCCGACGACGACCGCCGCAATCAGCTCGATCGCCAGCTCCGGGTGTGGCGGCTCACCGCCCGGCGCGGGCTGCACTGGGGCGTGATCTACGTCCGCGGCCGCGGCGCCGACGAGCAGAAGCGGGCGGAGCTCGAAGAGAAGTTCGCCATCAAGACCGCCCAGGACGTGGCCGAGGTCCTCGGCGGCATGAAGGGCGCCATCATGAAGGCGGGCCAGATGATCTCCTTCGTGGCCGAGGGCCTGCCGCCCGAGGCCCAGGCGGCGCTCGCCACGCTCCAGGCCGAGGTGCCGCCGATGGCGCCCAGCCTGGCCGAGTCGGTGGTGCGCGCTGAGCTGGGCGGCGACCCCCAGAAGCTCTTCCTCGACTGGGACCCCGAACCGATCGCCGCCGCGTCCATCGGCCAGGTGCACAAGGCCGTGCTCCACGACGGCCGCGAGGTGGCGGTCAAGGTGCAGTACCCGGGCATCGACAAGGCCATCAAGGGCGACCTCGACAACGCCGAGATGCTCTACGGCCTGTTCGCTTCCTTCGCCCTCAAGAACATGGACGTGAAGGCGTTGGTCGACGAGCTGCGGGCGCGCATGGCCGACGAGCTGGACTACCGCCTCGAGGCCAAGCTGCAGCAGGAGTTCGCCGACCGCTACCGCGGTCACCCCTTCATCCACGTGCCCGACGTGGTGTTCGAGCGCAGCGCCCAGCGGGTCATGACCAGCGAGTGGGTCGACGGGCTGACGTGGGCCCAGTTCGAGGAGCAGGCCTCCGACGCCGACAAGCAGCGGGCCAGCGAGATCCTCTTCCGCTTCGCCGAGGGCTCGATCTGGCACCACCGCGTGTTCAACGGCGATCCCCATCCCGGCAACTACCGCTTCCGACTCGGTGGCCCGGTGACGTTCCTCGACTTCGGCCTGGTGAAGCGGTGGGGCCCCGGCGAGTTGGAGTCACTGAGCCCCACGCTCGACGCCGCCCTCGCCCAGGACCCCGAGGCCATGGAGCGGGCCCTGATCGCCGCCAACTTCCTGCCGCCCAAGCACACACTGACGCCGCAGCGCATCTACGACTACGTGAGCACGCCGTGGATCCCGTTCCAGCAGGACTACTTCGAGTACACGCGCGAGTTCGTGGGCGCCACGATCGAGAAGATGATCGACCTGCAGGGCGAGTACGGCGACGTCATCCGCCAGCTGAACATGCCGCCGTCGTACGTGATCTTGGATCGGGTCGTGTGGGGCCTGTCGGCGCTGTGGGGGCGCATGCACGCCCGCGGCAACTGGAAGGCCCTGCTGGCCGAGTATCGCAAGGGCGCCCCGCCCAGCACCGAGCTGGGCAAGATCGAAGAAGAGTGGCGGAAAGAGAAGGCCGCGGCTCCTTCGGCCTAGTCGGCGACTGGGCCCGCAAGTACCCCCTCGCCCCGCGTTGGGGACGGGAGGAGCTGCTGCAGCTGCGCACGGTCGACGGCATCGCCATCTCGGCGGCCCGTCTGCCGGGGCCGCCCGACGCGGCTGCCGCTGTCGTCTTGGTGCACGGCTTCCTCAACTCGTCGCGGTCGCCCGTCGTGCACGCCTTCGCCCGGCTGCTGTCTTCGCGCGTGCACGTCATCGCCCCCGACCTGCGGGGCCACGGCCGATCGGGCGGGCGGGTGACGCTCGGCGCGCTCGAGCCGTTGGACGTGGCGGCCGCGGTCGACGCCGCCCACGTGTACTGGCCGGATCTGCCGGTCGTCACCGTCGGCACCAGCCTCGGTGGCATCGCGGTGCTCCGCCACGCCGGACTCATCGGCGGCATCGCCGGCACCGTCGCCATCAGCGCCCCGGCCTGGTACGACCCCGACACCCGGCCCGGCGCCCGCCGCATCACCCGCATCGTCGAGTCCCGGGCCATGCGCCAGATGGCGGCCGCGTTCCTGCGCACGCGCGTCCGCGCCCTGCCGCCCGTCGGCGACATGCTCGCCGCCGTCGCCAACATCGCTCCCGCATTCACCATCATCGTCCACGACCCCGACGAGGAGTACTTCGGCGAGGAGCACGCCCGCGCCATCTACGACGCCGCCAACGAGCCCAAGGACCTCTGGCTGCTGCCCGGCGCCGGCCACGGCGGCGACGTCCTCACGCCAGAGCTGGCCGATCGCCTGCTGCCGGAAGTGATCGCCCGGGTAGGCGTCCAGTAGCTTCCACTTTGTTCCTGGCGGAGAAGGAGGCTTCCATGGCGCTGCCCGTCGACAAGCTCGGTAAGGAGTACGACGAGCACACGGCCACCCTCGACCCTGACCGGGTCAAGGCCTACGCGGCCGCCACCAACGACGACAACGAGGCGTACGCGTCAGGCAAGTACGCCCCGCCCGTGTTCGGTGTGGTGCCCACGTGGGACGCCATGCTGTCGGCCGCCGCCGACATCATCCCGCCCGACGCCATGCCGATGATCGTGCACGGCGAGCAGGACATGCACTTCCACCAGCCCCTCGTCCCCGGTCAGACGCTGAAGACGCGCGCCACCGCGTACGCCATCCGCGTCGGCCGTTCGGGCACGCGCTTCACCAGTCGAGTGCTGAGCACCGACGAGAACGGCCAGCCCGTGCTCGAGCAGTTCAACACCGCGTTCATCCGCGGCCTCAGTGACGGCGAGAGTGGCGGCCCCGACAAGCCCGACCACGCCTTCGACGAGTCCCTGCGCGACAAGAAGGTCGCCGAGTTCACGGTCCACGTCGACGACGACCAGACCTACCGCTACCGCGACGCGTCGGGCGACCAGATGCCGATCCACGTCGACGACGACTTCGCCAAGAGCGTGGGCCTGCCCGGCATCATCGTCCACGGTCTGTGCACGATGGCGATGACCAGCCAGGCGATCGTGAAGTCGGTGGCGGGCGGCGACCCGGCCCGGCTCAAGCGCCTCGCGGTGCGCTTCTCCAAGCCCGTCTTCCCCGGCAACGACGTCGTCACCACGATCTACGACGCCGGCGTCAAGGACGGGCGCCACGTCTACGCCTTCGAGGCCACGAGCAACGGCGACACCGTCATCAAGGACGGCCTCGCCGAGGTGGCAGAGGGCAGCTAGCGCCCTCCCGGCGATGGCGGTCCTGCGGCTGTTCGCTTCGGCGCGTGAGGCGGCCGGCCTGTCCGTCGACCGGATCGACGGCTCGACCGTCGGCGAGGTCCTCGACGAGGCCCGCAACCGCTACGGCGACCGGTTCGCGGCTGTACTGACGCACTCGCGCGTCTGGGTCAACGGCCAGCCCGCGGATGTGCGGGCACCGCTGCGGGACGGCGACGTCGTTGCGGTGCTGCCCCCGGTCTCGGGCGGCTCCGACGGTTCCGACGGTTCGGACGACTCTCGAGGAAGTAGGGCTCGAATTTCGACCCCTATTTCCTCGGGAGCGCGGGAGCCGCTGGAGGAGCCGCTGCCGTTCACCAAGCCGGAGTCGGACAAGTCGGAGTCGGGGTGGTTCCGGCCGCCCGAACTCGAGGGATCGCTGGCCCGGCTGCCGGTGCCCCGCCCGGTAGCGGAGCCGTCGACCTCGCCCAACGGCGAACGGCGTGCTGTGCCGGCCGAGCGCGAGCCGCTCACCGTCGTCCCCGACACCGACAAGCCGCACGTGCGCCTCGGCCTGGCGTGGCTCGTCGTCACCGTCGCCGCGGTCGCGGCCGGCCGCCCGACGCTCGGCGTGTGGATGTCGGCCATGGCCGCCGTCGCCGCCGTCCAGGTCACCAAGGCGTGGATGGCGCGCCACGAACGCCCGGTGAGCTATGTCGCCGTGGCCGGGGCTGCGGCCCTCCCGCTGGCGGCCATCGGCGGCCTCGAGACGCTCAACATCTTCGCCGTCCTGGCCGTCGTCATCACCTTGGTGGCGCGCATCACCAACCCGACCAAGGCGCCGTCACGCGACGTCGCCCTCACGCTCATGATCATCTTCCCGATCGGCCTCGCCACCGCCGCGCCCGTCCTGCTGCGGGGCCTGGGCCTGGCCGGGCCACTCGCCCTGTTCGCCTTCGCGGCCGCGCACGACATGGGCAACTACCTCGTCGGCACCGGCGCGGGCTCGGAGTGGGAAGGCCCCATCGCCGGTATTGCCTCGATCTTCTGCGTCACCCTCTTCGTCGCCGTGCTCGTGCCCTCCTTCGGCGGGCCCGGGCCGTTCGTGCTCGGCCTGGTCGCCGCCGTCCTCGCCCCGCTCGGACCGCTAGCCGCGTCGATCGTGCTCGGCGACCGCGACGCGAAGGCCCCGGCCCTCCGCCGCATCGACTCGCTGCTGCTGCTCGCCCCCGTCTGGGCCTGGGTCGCGGCCGCGCTCCTCCACTAACCACTCGCTTCTTTGCGGATTTTCGACGGCATAGCCGTCGAGAATCCGCAAAGAACGGTGTGGGACTGTTAGCTGAAGAAGACCTCGAACAGGATGATCAGCAGGGCGGCGTAGAGGAAGCCGGCGATGATCGTGTTCTTGTGGTCGTCGAGGTAGGTGCGGATGCCGCCCGGCGATGTGCCGCCGAGCAGACCGAGACCATTGAGCTCGAGGATGGCGGTGATCACGACCATGATGCCGAGGAAGGCGCCCCGCTTGCCGGAGGTCGCCGACGTGTGGAACGGGGCGAAGTGGCTGGTGGCGGCCATGAAGAACAGCATCGGAATCGACAACAACGTGTTGGTGCGGGACGCCAGCAGGCCCCGCCGGCCGAAGCCGGCCGCGGCCGGGTCGGCCTCGCCGCCGGCAATGACGTTCTGGGCGTTGGCGATCACCCGCTTCTGCGCCGGCCAGATGACGAACCACACGTTGCTGAACATCACCAGCGCCAGCAGGATGCCGGTGGAGATGCTCACGCCCGACGGCGTCTTGAAGTAGTCGCCGTTGAACTGGTCCTGGAACGCCAGGATCGAGATGCCCGACAGCAGCGTGAGCATGGCGCCCCAGCGGAACCACCACAGGGCCCTGGGCACCAGCTTCGCGGTGGCCTCGTTGCGGGCGCCGGCGTCGAACCCTGCGAACGCCGGCGTCTGCACGAAGTTGAAGTAGTAGAGGAGGCCGATCCAGGTGATGCCTGCCAGGAAGTGCGCCCACCGCGAGAGGATGACGCCACCGACGCGGTGAAGCAGCGGCCAGCTCGTAAGCAGCACGTGCACCTGGTACCTCCCTGTCCGATTTAGCCGAGCGCAGGGAAGCTAACCCAGGCGAGTCCGCAAATGCACGCTTATACAAGCGCGCCCCTGCGGACTCGTTGACCTAGGCGGCCTTGCTGTTCTTGCCCTTGGTCTCCCAAAAGATCTTGTCGATCTTGGCGATGGCGTCGAGCAGCTCCTGGCCCTTCTTGGGGTCGACGGAGTGCTTGGTCTCACCGGCCAGCTTGGTGGCGGTCCAGAACAACTCGTGGAGCTCGGGGTACTTCTTGAGGTGCTCGGGCTTGAAGTAGTCGGTCCACAGCACCCAGAGGTGGTGCTTGCAGAGCTCGGCCCGCTCCTCCTTGATGAAAACGGCCCGCTCCTTGAAGACCTCGTCGTCGCTCTCCTGGAACTTCTCGGCGATCGCCTTCACGGACTCGGCCTCGATGCGGGCCTGGGCCGGGTCGTAGACGCCGCAGGGAAGATCGCAGTGGGCGTGGACGTCGAGGGGGGGACGGACGTGGTCGATGATGGAGATCAGACGTGAAAGCACCATGCCCCTTTTCTACCCGCCTGCTTGCGCAATGAAGCATTGGCTTGTGCGCCGGGTCGCCGTCCACGGCGACAGCATGCGCCCGGCCTTGGAGCCGGGCGACCGCCTGGTCGTGGCCGGCTTCCTGCGCCCGAGGCCGGGCGACGTGGCGGCGGTCGTCGACCCCCGTGACGGTGAGCGGGTGATGGTGAAGCGGGTGGCCGCCGTCGACCCCACCGGGGTCACGGTCCTCGGCGACAACCCGGCGGCCAGCACCGACAGCCGCACGTTCGGGCCGGTTGACCCTGCCCGGGTCGTCGGCCGTGCCGTGTACCGGTACTGGCCCGCGGCGCGGCGCGGCCTGCTACGGGCCTAGCCCGCCACCGGTACGCTTGGGCAATGGCATCCGACGATCTGGAACGGCTGCTCGGACCCGACTACCTGGGCGACCTGGGGAGCCGGCCCATGGAGGAGATCAGGGCGATGCGCGACGAGTGCCGCCGGGCCGAGGACGGCCTCTCCTTCGTCCGCCGCCAGGCGCAGGGCCGCCTCGACATCGTGGCGGTCGAGCTGCAGCGCCGCAACGAGGGCAAGGGCCCCTCCGACGCGGCCGACATCGTCGACATGCTGCCCGAGATCCTGGGCCACGGGATCTCCTCCAGCGGCAACCTGACCGAGGTGCGCACGACGAGCCTCGAGCCGCCGGCGGAGGCGGGCGACTTGATCGTCGAGCTCGAGGGCATCCTGCACGAATCGTCGCTCATGGGGCTGGGGCACATCACCGACGACGAGCTCCGCGAGCTCGTCGACCGCCTCACTGAATACGAGCGTGTCGTTTCAGAACGCAGGCGTGCACTCCACGATCGCCTCGACGCTCTCCAAGCCGAGATCGTCCGCCGATACAAGACCGGCGAGGTGACCGTGGAGTCCCTGCTGCGGTGAACCGATGACTGAGCGGGTCGTGCTCGTGGTGGACGACGACGACCTGGTGCGCAAGGTCGTGCGCGCCGTGCTCGAGGCCGACGACTACGAGGTGCTCGAGGCGCCCAACGGCCAAGTGGCGCTGGAGATGATCGTCGAGCGCAAGCCAAAACTGGTCATCCTCGACGTGATGATGCCGGGTATAGACGGTGTGGACGTGCTGAAGCAGATGAGCCACGACGACGCCCGTGTGCTGATGCTCACCGCCCGCGACGACCTGGAGACCGAGGACGCCAGCCGCGCCGCCGGCGCCGACGACTTCCTCGGCAAGCCGTTTTCCTCGCTCGAGTTGCTCGAGCACGTGCAGAAGCTGGTCGGGACGTAGCTGATGACGAGTGAGGCCGGGTCCGAGCTTCCCTTCCCCACACTCGCTCGCGACCCCGAGGCCCTGCAGCAGCAGCTGCTCGTCTTCACCCACGACATCACCGAGATCTACAAGCGTGAGCGCAGCCGCGCCGAAGAGCTCGAGGTCGCCCTGTCCGAGCTCAAGACGGCCTACCTCGAGACCATCCGCTCGCTGGCGTTCGTCGTCGAGGCCAAGGACGCCTACACGGGCCAGCACCTCGAGCGCTGCCGGGTGTACGGCATGGCGCTGATGCAGGCCTGCGGCATCGCGGGCGACCACCCCGACGCCGAGTACGGCTTCCTGCTGCACGACGCCGGCAAAGTCGGCATCCCCGAGCGCATCCTCTCCAAGCCTGGCCCGCTGACCGCCGCCGAGTGGCGCGTCATGCGCACCCATCCCCTGATCGGCTACCAGATGGTGTCGAGCATCCCGTTCCTGAAGGGCGCGGCCGAGATCGTGCGCTACCACCACGAGATGTTCGACGGCTCGGGCTACCCCGAAGGCCTCAAGGCCGAGGAGATCCCGATGCCGGCGCGGGTGTTCAGCATCGTCGACGCGTTCGACGCCATGACCACCGACCGCCCCTACCGCGCCGCCCTCCCACTGGAGTATGCGGCCGAGGAGATCGAGCGCATGGGCGGCACCCAGTTCGATCCCGACGTGGCGAAGATCTTTGCTCCGCTTTGCGAAAGGCTGGTGCCCATCTCTACCCCGTCGTAGGCAACTGCCCTTGCCAGTTGAAGTGACGTAGCCTGCGCACGTGGCAGTGGAGGACATTCAGTCGCGAATGCGCGACCTCGGAGAGTTCATCCGGGAGCAGCGCAGTGTCGCTCGTCTGTCGTTGCGAAAGCTGTCCGACATGGCGGGCATCTCGAACCCGTACCTGAGCCAGATCGAGCGCGGGCTGCGCAAGCCGTCCGCCGAGATCCTCCAGCAGATCGCCAAGGCCCTGCGCATCTCGGCCGAGACGCTGTACGTGCGGGCCGGGATCCTCGAAGAGCGCGAGGGCGAGCACGATCTGGTCGGCGAGATCCTGCGTGATCCGTCGATCACCGAGGCCCAGAAGCAGGCGCTCATCCAGGTGTACATCTCGTTCCAGCACGAGAACGAGGGCCTGCAGAGCCCCGAAGTCGACGCCGCCGCCGCGGAGCCACCGGAGGGGGAGGCCGCGGTCGCCGACGAGGAAGCAGCGGCGGCCGGCAGCTAGCCAGGTTCTCGATACCTGACAAGGTTCGTTAGGTTTGTCATCCGCTGTGCGTTCGCTCGCCGTCCTCTCGCTGCACACGTCGCCATTGGCCCAACCCGGGTCGGGCGACGGCGGCGGCATGAACGTCTATGTGCGGGAGCTGTCCTCGGCGCTGGCGCACGCGGGCGTCGACTGCGACGTCTACACGCGTGCGTGCGAGGCCGGGTTGCCCGACGTCGTCGAGGTGGAGCCCGGCCTCCGTGTGCACAACGTCCTCGCCGGCCCGTGCGAGCCGGTCGCCAAAGAGCAGCTCCCCGAGCTGGTGGAGGAGTTCACGTCCGGCGTGCGCCGGCGCATGGAGGCGTTCGCCGTTCCCGGGCTGATCCACGCCAACTACTGGCTGTCGGGCGTCGCCGGCCATTCGCTCAAGCACGATCTCAACCTGCCGTTGGTGTCGACGTTCCACACGCTGGCCCGGGTGAAGGCCGAGACGTGCGGCGACGAGCCCGAGCAGCGGGCCAAGGCCGAGGCCCAGGTGATCGGGTGCTCCGACGCCATCCTGGCGTCGACGACCGAGGAGCGGGCCCAGCTCGAGCGCCTGTACGGGGCGCCGTCGGAGCGGGTGGAGATCGTGGCGCCCGGCGTCGACCACCACACGTTCTCGCCGGGGCCGCGCGACGCGTCCCGGGCGGTGCTCGGCTTGGGTGACGGGCCGGTGCTGCTGTTCGTCGGCCGCATCCAGCGTCTGAAGGGCGCCGACGTCGCCGTGCGGGCGCTGGCCCACCTCGGCGACGAGGGCTATCCGGCAGCATCGTTGGTGATCGTGGGCGGGCCGAGCGGGCCCGATGGCGAAGCCGAGCTGGCGCGGCTGCACGAGCTGGTCGACGAGTACTCGCTGGGTGGGCGCGTGCGGTTCGTGCCCGCCGAGCCCCACGACCACCTCGCCACGTACTACCGGGCGGCCGACGCGTGCCTCGTGCCCAGCCGTTCGGAGTCCTTTGGTCTGGTGGCGTTGGAAGCGGCCGCGTGCGGCACGCCGGTTGTGGCCGCGGCCGTCGGCGGCCTTCGCTCGCTCGTCGACCACGCGCAGACCGGGTTCCTCGTCGAAGGCCGCGACCCCGCCGCGTACGCGGCGTTCGTCGGCGAGATCCTCGACAACCCGCGGCTGGCGTCGGAGATGAGCCGCAACGCGGTGGCGAGCGCGCACGGGTACCGCTGGTCGATGACGGCCGCCCGCCTGCGCCGCGTCTACGCCGACCTGGCGGCGCGCCAACTCGTCGAGTGCAGCTGAGTGGCGGACGAACTCGCTGACGTCGAGTACTACCGCGCCCTGATCGAGCGCTGGCTGTCGCGCCAGCTCGACGAGAACCCCATCGCCGTCGCCGTCGACCACGACCCCGATCCGTCAGTGGATCGCTGGTTCCTCCGCTTGAAGGGCGAGGACCGCGACTTCACCACGATCTGGTTGTCGTTGGGCCAACGCACACTGCACTACGAGACGTACTTCCTGCCCGCGCCCGAGGAGAGCGAGCGCGAGGTGTACGAGTACGTCCTGCGCCGCAACGCCAAGCTCTTCGGCATGCGGTTCGCCATCGGCGCCGAGGACGCGCTCTATCTCGTCGGCCAGATGCCGCTGTCCGCCGTCGACGACGGCGAGCTCGACCGAGTCGTGGGCTCCACCTACGCCTACGTCGAGCAGTACTTCCGCCCCGTGCTGCACCTCGCCTTCGCCTCGAGATTCAAGCGCTGAAAACCTCTCCAAGTTCGCAAGATCGTTCTGTTCCTTTCCGTTCGCGGCCGTGTTTTCAAGACTTGGAGAGGTTCGGGGGGACGGTTCGTAGATTGTCATTGCGTGCTGTGGTCTTTGCCGGTACCTTGACGCCTCGGCCCGAGGTGCGGATCGGCGATGTCGTTCGGGGAAGTGCGACATCACCGTGAGGTTCCTCGGGCCGTTTCGCGCTCGTCGGCACCGGGTAGCAACCTTTGTGGCGTGCAGAAGCGGCCTGGTCTGACGCGCAGGGGGTTGAACCGCGGGCGGCGAACTAGGTAGCGTTCCGCCTCGCACTTCCCCAATTCGAAGCCCTGGGCGGATGGCTTCGCGCCTATATGCGCACCACCAGGACCCGAACGGTTGTCACGGCCTTTTGTGCCGTCGTTGTTCTGCTGCTTCAAGCAGCGCCCGCTTCTGCCGAGTCGATCCAGACGCTGCGGCAGAAGCAGGACGCAGCGCGGGCGCGCCGCGTTGCAGCCGCCGCCAAGCTCGACGCCGCGAAAGCGTCTGACCAAGAGCTGACGACCGCGGTCGCCAACCTCAACAACGCTGTGCACGCCCAGGTGGCGGCGACCGACGCGGCTCAGCAGGCGCTCGACGCGGCCGAGGTCGCGACGCGCCAAGCGCAGGCACGACTCGACGCCACCAACGCGCGCGTCGGACAGTTCCGGTCGGTCGCGGTTGAGTCGGCCATCGACGCGTACACGCACGCCGGCGGGCCCGCGGTGCTCGACATCCTCAAGGCCAAGAACCTCGGCGAGCTGAGCCAGCGCGAGATGTACATCAACACGCTGATGTCGAACGACCGCGACGCACTCGACCAGTTACGCGGCGCGATGCAGGACCAGGCCGCGGAGCAGGCCAAGCTCAACAAGGCGCGCGACCTCATGAAGGCGCGCCGCAAGGACGCGGGCACCAAGCTCAAGGCGCTCGCCGGCCAGCTCAAGGTGCAGGCGCAGTTGCAGGACGCCCTCAACGGCCGCCTCGCCGACTACGCGGCAGAAGCAGAGGCGGCGGCCAACGCCGAGGGCAACATCCAAGCCCTGCTGGCGAAGGCGCAAGGCGCCGACACCGGACCGGCCAGCGCGGCCGGCCTCATCTGGCCGTGCCGGGGACCGCTCACCTCACCGTTCGGCATGCGTTGGGGACGGATGCACCAGGGCCAGGACATCGCGTGTGGCTACGGCACCGCCATCCACGCCGCCAAGGCCGGCACCGTTGTCTTCGCCGGTCAGATGAGCGGCTACGGCAACGTCGTCATCATCGACCACGGCGGCGGCTTCTCGACGCTGTACGCCCACCAGTCGAGAATGGCCGTGAGCCAGGGCCAGCACGTCAACCAGGGCGACATCATCGGCTTCGTCGGCTCGACCGGACACTCGACGGGCCCGCACCTTCACTTCGAGACCCGCTTCGGCGGCACACCCCGCAACCCCATCCCGTATCTTCCGAAGTAGCCGCGGGACACTGAGGCGGTGGCCCGCCGCCTCAACCTGGCGCTGATCCCGTTCGTCATCGGCACGATCGTCGGGTTGATCGTGCTCTGGCCGGCTCACCAGAAGCACCGCAGCGTGCGGGCCCTGGGCACGCCCGCGCAACTAGTGAACGCCACGGTCACGCAGGTCGACACTGGGCCGTGCCAGCAGCAGGGCGCCGGCCGCTGCAGCACGGTGTACGTGACAGTGACGAGCGGCGCCGACCACGGCCACTCGGCGATCCTCCCCGAGGTCGCCCTCGGCCCGGGCGTGGCCGAACTGCACCGGGGTGACAAGGTCGTGCTGGGGCGCACCGTCGACCCAACCGACGGCCACGTCGACTACTACTTCGACGACTACCAGCGGCGAACGCCGATGCTGCTGCTCGCCATTCTGTTTGCCGTGCTCGTCGTCGTTGTCGGACGCTGGCGCGGTGTCGCCGCGCTCGTCGGTCTGCTGCTGACGGGTTTCGTGCTGCTGCGCTTCATCATCCCGTCGATCCTCGATGGCAACAGCCCGGTGTCGGTGGCGCTGGTGGGATCGGCGGCGATCATCTTCGTCGTCATCTACGTGGCCCACGGGTTCAGCCCGAAGACCACGACCGCCTTGCTGGGCACGCTGGCGAGCCTGGCTTTGACCGCGGGTCTGGCGGTGTTGTTCGTCGCCGCCACCCACCTCACCGGGCTGTCGTCGGACGAGACCACGTCGCTGCAGTCGACTTTGGGCAGCGTGCCCCTGCAAGGCTTGATCCTCGCCGGCATCATCATCGGCTCGCTGGGTGTGCTCAACGACGTGACGGTCACCCAAGCGTCATCGGTCTGGGAGATCCACGACGCCAACACCACGCGTTCGGCCCGTGAGCTCTACCGGGCGGGGATGCGCGTCGGCCGCGACCACATCGCGTCGACCGTGTACACGCTGGTGCTGGCGTACGCCGGCGCGAGCCTGCCGCTGCTGATTCTGTTCTCGCTGTCCAACCAGCGATTCGTCAACGTGCTCACGGGCGACCTCGTCGGCCAGGAGATCGTGCGGGCGCTGGTGGGGTCGATCGGGTTGGTTGCGTCGGTGCCGCTCACGACGGCGTTGGCGGCTGCGGTCGTGCGTTCTAGCGTGGACGGCGTGAGCGAGCGCAGCGAGCGAACCGACGAGCAGAGCGCGCCTCGCTCAGAGGCGCCGCCGAAGGCGGCCCGATGAGCACACGTCTCGCCATCGTCGGGGGCGGGAAGATGGGGGAGGCCCTCCTCGCCGGTCTGCTCGGTGCGCAGTGGGCGCGCGCCGAGGAGATCATCGTCGTGGAGCCCGTCGAGGCTCGGCGCAAGGAATTGGCGGCCGCCTTCGTCGACGTCGACATCACCGGTGAGGCGCTGGCGAGCGAGGGTGCGGTCATCGCCGTGAAGCCCAACGATGTCGAGGGCGCGTGCCGCGCCGTCGCCGAAGCCGGCGTGGAGCGCGTGCTGTCGATCGCGGCCGGCGTGCCGCTGGCGAAGCTCGAACGGTGGCTCGGCGACGGCACGCCGGTCGTCCGGGCCATGCCGAACACCGCGGCGTTGGTGGGCGCGGGTGCGGCGGCCATCGCGGCCGGAACGTGGGCGGGCGAGGCCGAGCTGGTGTGGGCCGAGAGCATCCTGGGCGCCGTCGGCATCGTGCAGCGCGTCAGTGAGCAGCTGCTCGACGCCGTCACCGGCCTGTCGGGCTCCGGTCCGGCCTACGTCTTCCTCGTCGCCGAGGCGATGGTCGAAGCCGGCGTCCTCGCCGGGCTGCCGAGGCCCACCGCGACTGCCCTGGTGACCCAGACCATGCTCGGCTCGGCCCGCCTGCTGGCCGAGACCGGCAAGACCGCCGAAGAGCACCGGGCCGCCGTCACCTCCCCGGGCGGCACCACCGCCGCTGGCCTCCGAGAGTTGGAGTCCCGCGGCGTCCGCAGCGCCTTCATCGAGGCCGTGTGGGCCGCCACCCAACGCTCCAAGGAGCTCGGCCACGACGGCTGAGCCTGAGCCGGTGCACGGCGTTGACTGGCGTGCGCGAGACTCACGACCACGCGTGACGGGAGCGCGGAGACGGAGGACGTCGGCATGAAGAGGTTTCTGACTCGCATCGTCGTGATGAGCGTCATGGCGGCGCCGCTCGTACTCGCTGTCGGCGTGCCTGCCGCGCACGCCTCGAGGACGTGCCCGCCCGACATCTCGAACACCACTGTGAACGACAGCGTCTTTGTGCCTGCTGGCCAGTCGTGCACGATCCAGAGCTCGACCGTGACTGGAAACGTGTACGTCAGCCCCGGAGCCACACTCCTGGTCTTGGCCTCGAAGATCAACGGCTCCGTCAATGCGTCGAGGCCCAATGGAGTCGCGTTCGACTGCCTTGCCGCCCCGCCCAACTGCACCTCGGTGGTCATCGGCGGCGACGTGAACATCGACGGCACGACAAGCATCCCGGCCGGCCTGCCCATCAACTTCATGTGCGCGACGCAGATCAGCGGTCGCCTGAACATCACCAACAGCGGTGCCGGCGCCCAGTGGTCCGTCGGTCTCTGCAACCCTGGACCGACCCCGGCCGTCACCATCGGTGGAAACGTCACGCTCAACCAGAACCACGCCATGGTGACGTTCGACGACAACACGGCGAACTCGAGCGTCACCGCCAGCTACAACACCGGCGGTGGCGAGCTCGCCCGCAACACCATTGGCGGCGCCCTGACGGTGCTGCACAACAACCCCTGCTGGAACGTGAACACCAACACCGTCGCTGGGGCGAGCACGGTCCACTGCCCTTGAGCGGCCCCTCCCTCCGTTGCTATTGCTGGCTTATGTGCGCCATCCGCACATAAGTCAGCAGTAGCGGGCCCCCTCCTTTGAAACTGGCCACAGGAGCCACAGAGGCGTACAGTGCCAACAGGCACGGAGTAGGGAGGCAAGGGTGGAGTCCCATGCAAAGGCGCGGTTTCTGACCGTCGCCGAAGTGGCGGAGTTGATGCGCGTCTCGACCATGACCGTCTACCGCCTGATCAAGGCGGGCGACATGGCAGCGGTGCGGGTGGGCAAGTCGTACCGGGTGCGGGAGGACGACGTCGACCGCTATCTCGCCAGCCGGTACAACGCGACGGGCTAAGCCTTTCTGGCCGTCACGGGCACGTCGTGCCGGCCAGGTCGGGGCACTCGATGCCCTGTTGCGGCAGGAACAAGGCCGAGCGGAACTTCGATGACATGACCTGGCGGCGCGGTGTCGCGTCGACATCGGACGCGGTCAAGCGCGCCACCGCACTCTGGTCGTTGCGCAAGAACAGGTCGAACCAGGCCCGCGTGTAGAACTCGAAGCGGAACAGCGAAGCCTCGTTGCTCGCGCTGTTGAGCCGCGTCTGCGCCCAGTCCAAATGCTGGGCGCCGGCGAAGACGACCTCCATCGAGGGGACGCCGGCCCGCTGCCAAACGTCGTACGCGGTCTTCTTGATCTCCGGTCCGTTGGTCGTCTGGACGCCCTGGCTGTCGGAGGCCTCGCCCAGCGCCGGCACGCGCGGCGTCACCGGCTGGGCGGGTGTGCCGGGCAGGCCCCCGCCGACGATCTCGCTCGCGGGCGGGCCCCCACTGGGCGACCCGGCGTCACCGTTGAGGTCCGAGGCGAGGTTGTCCCAGGCCGCGACCGCCTTGACCCGGGCGTCGGCACCCTGGAGCCAGCTGACGGCGCGGGCGCCGAGGGAGTGGCCGGCGAGCCCGATCGCGGCGGGGTCGAGCTGCGGTTGGTAGGGGTTGGCGCCAGAGACCAGGAAGTCGATCCCGCTCCCGGCCGCGTCGACGTAGTTCTCGTCCTGCTGGAACGGCACGCCCGGGCACATCGTCTCTTGGTGCGCAGCAGGTGTCCCCGCTGGTGTGCCCGCCGAGCACGGCGGGTCGCCAAACGTGCCGGATTGCCCGACGCCCTGGGGGTCGACGGTCAAAGCCTCGTAGCCGTGCCCGGCGAGGTCGCGCGCGGCCCATTGGTAGAAGCTCTGCACGCCGGGGCCTGACCCGGGAACGATCACCACGCCGGGCACGGGTGCGACAGGGAGGGGGTTCGGGGCGAACACCACGCCCGAGAGCTCCGCGCCGGTGGCCGAGGACTTCCACGTGACCGTGTGTTCCTGCCAGCTGCCCTCCCACGCATACGCGGGCTGTTCGGCCTCGTACCCGGGAACAACGCCGAGCCCGGGTGAGGTCGCCGCCTTCGAGGGCGCGGCGCCGACGCCGGTCGCCACGGCCGCGGCGGCGACGAGGAGCGCGGCGATCCCGAGGCGCATATGTCGGGGGCGGAGGATCTGCGCAGTTTGTTAGCGATGGGTAGATCAGCACAAAGTTGGCACGGGTAGGGCGCCGGTAGCGTGCGGCGGAGGATGCCGTCCCGCTTCGACACCATCTCGTTCCTGTCCGACTACGGGTTGCAGGACGAGTTCGTGGGCGTGTGCAAAGCGGTCGTGCGCCGCATCGCGCCCCACGTGACGGTGCTGGACATCTGCCACGACATCGCCCCCCATGACGTGCGGGCGGGTTCGCTCGCGCTGGCCCGGGCCGCCCAGTACCTGCCGGCCGGCGTGGTGCTCGGCGTGGTCGACCCCGGCGTCGGCGGCGAGCGCCGGGCGGTCGCGGTCGAGGGTGTCGACGGCGAGTCCTACTTCGTGGGCCCCGACAACGGCCTCCTGGCGTCGGCGGTGGCGATGACCGGCGGCGCGGGGCGCGCCATCGCCCTGACGAACGACGAGTACCACCTGCCGGCGCCGGGCCCGACGTTCGCGGGCCGGGACATCTTCGCCCCCGCTGCCGCGTACCTGTGCAGCGGCGTCGACCTGGCCGAGCTGGGCGAGGCCGTCGACCCCCTCTCGCTGTTGCCGAGCATCCTGCCGCTGACCAGGTCCGAGAACGGCAAGGTGGTGGGCGAGGTGCTGTGGGTCGACCGCTTCGGCAACGTGCAGCTCAACGTCGACCCCGAGGAGCTCGAGCCCATGGGTGACGCCATCACCCTGCGCTACGGCGACCAGGTGCGCACGGCCGTGCGGGCGTCGACCTACGACGAGCTCGGGCCCGGCCAGATCGGCCTGGTCGTCGACTCCTACGGGCTGGTGTCGGTCGCCCTGGCCCGCCGCTCGGCCGCCGACGAGCTCCGCCTGTCGGCGCCCGCGGCCGTCAGCCTCGAGCCGGCCGCGGAGTAGGCGGTAGAACGAACTTCCACGCCATGCGCCCCGCCACCACCATCGCCATCGCCGTGCTCCTGGGTGCGATCCTGCTGGCGTTCGTCATCCAGTTCATCATCGTGGGCGTGTGATCGGGCCTACATCGGTTCGGCCACGCCTAACGCCTTTCGTACGACGCTAGAGTCCGGCGCATGGCGGGGGAGACGTCGGAGTACGGGCCGGTTCTGACCACCGCGCAGGTGGCCAAGCTCCTCGACCTCAACCCCCAGACCGTCCAGCAGATGGCCAAGGACGGCCGCCTCCCCGCCCACCGCCTTCCCGGGGCGCGCAAGTACCTCTTCTTCCTGGAGGACGTCCTCAGCTTCGTCCGCCAGCACAAGGTGCACCCCGGCGACGTCGAGGACGAGCCCGCGGCCGACGGCTGACCGGCGAACCTCTCCACGTCCGCGAGATCGCTCCGTTCCTTCCCGTTCGGCGCGCCCAAACCAAGACTTGGAGAGGTTTTTAGGGTGCGCCAGGCTGACCCGCCCAGCGGCGCGGAGAACGTGACGGTCCGGTCATAAACATTCCGTCTTGACGGAATGTTTGTGGTAGCCACACAATCGCGGCAATGGCACCCACGGCGGCGGCGACCGAGCGCGCCGTCCGCCGGGTTAGCGGGCGGCAGCGGCGGACGCAGGCCCAGCGGGTGGCCGAGACGAGGGCGAAGCTGCTCGACGCCACCGTCGAATGCCTGGCTGAGGTCGGCTACGCCCGGATGACCACGGCCGAGGTAGCCGTGCGCGCCGGGATGTCGAGGGGCGCCCAGCTGTACCACTTCCCGTCCAAGGCCGAGCTGGTCGCCACCGCGGTCGACCACCTGCTCGATCGGATGCACGCCCAGTTCCTCGACGCGGTGGCGAAGCTCCCGAGCGACGCCGACCGGGCGCCGGCGATGGTCGACATCCTCTGGCAGCTGGTGAACGAGCCGACGTTCGCGGCGTGGCTCGAGCTGATGATGGCGGCGCGCACCGACGCCGAGCTGGCCCCGACTTTCGCCGACGTCGAGACCCGCTTCGTCTCCCGTATGGCGATGACGTTCTTCGAGCTGTTCCCGCCGGCCGGCGGCGGCACGCCCACGCCCGAGCACGCGGCCGCGGCGCCGATCCTGTTCTCCACGCTCATCGGCCTGGTGGTGCAGCGCATGGTCCCCGGTGGCCCCGACTTCAGCGAGTCCGTGATGCCGGTCGTCAGGAAGATCACGCCCTACTTCCTCTCCGGCACCAAGGAGGACGCCTAGATCGCGGGTGAATCGGTCCGACGAGAAAGCAAAACCAGGGTGGCCCTACCTCGCCGCCTATGTGTCGAGCTGGGGCTCGTCGGACCGATCGCCCGTCTGTGACGCCTAGGCCCGCTCCGTCCTCCACACTGGAGGTGTGGCTCCCGCCGTCCGCACCGACGACCTCACGGTCTCCTTCGGTACCGAGAAGGCCCTCGACGGGCTGAGCTTCGAGGTCGACGCGGGCGAGGTGGTCGCCCTCCTCGGACCCAACGGAGCCGGCAAGACGACGACCGTCCGCTTGCTCAACGGCATCCTCACGCCCGACGCCGGCTCCTCGCGCGTCCTCGGCTTGGACCCCGCGACCGACGGCGACGCCGTGCGGGCCCGCACCGGCGTGATGACCGAGCAGTCGGGGCTCGACGACCGGCTCACCGCGCTGGAGAACGTGGTCTTCGTCGCCCGGATGCGCGGCATGTCCTCCACGGCTGCGACCAATCAAGCCCAAGAGTTGCTCGAGCGCTTCGGCATCGCCGACCGGGCCAACAACCGCGTGCAGGGATTCTCGACCGGTCAGCGCAAGCGCGTGGCCCTCGCACGCGCCCTGCTGCACCAGCCCGACATCCTCTTCCTCGACGAGCCCACCGCCGGGCTCGACCCCGAGGCCACACGCGACGTCCTCGACCTCCTCGCCACCCTCGCCGCCGACCAAGGCCGCACCGTCCTCCTCTGCACGCACTTCCTCGGCGAGGCGGGGCGACTGTGCCAGCGCATGGCCGTGCTCCACCGCGGCCGTCTTCGCGCCTTCGGCCGCCCCGACGACTTAGCCGCCCGCATCTGGCGGGGCGTCCCGGTCGAGCTCGACCTGGGCGCCCCCGCGGACGAGCGCACCCTCGGCGCTCTCCGCAACGGCCGCGGTGTCCTCACCGCCCAACCAACACCGACCGGGGCGCGCGTCGACATCGAGGAACGGGCCGCCCTGCCGGCCCTCGTCGCCACCCTCGTGCAAATGGAGGTGCCGGTGTTCGGCGCCGTCCCCCGACCACCGACGGTCGAGGAGATCTACTTCGCCATCCAGGAGGGCGCCGAGTGAGTGCGGCGACGACCGCGACGACCGCGACGACCGCGACAACCACGGCGCCGCGGCGCACCAACGCCATCCGCGCCATCGCCATGAAGGACTTCACCGCGGTGCGCCGCAGCAAGGGCGTGATGCTGCCGATGCTGATCGTGCCGTTCCTGCTGCTGGTCGCGCTTCCCCTCGGCGTCGGCCTCGCGGCTCGCAACGCGCATCCGCCCGACGTGTCGAGCATGCTGCGCGCCCTCCCGGGCGGCCTGGCCAAGCCCATCCTCAACCTGCCCCCGCGCGAGCGCCTGGTGGTACTCGTCGACGGCTACCTGCTGGCGCCGCTCTTCCTCATCGTCCCCTTGATGCTGGCGGCCGTGCTCGCGGCCGACGCCTTCGCCGGTGAGAAGGAGCGCAAGACCCTGGAGAGCCTGCTGCACCAACCGGTGCCCGACCGCGATCTGTTCTTCGCGAAACTCATCGGCGCCTTCGTCCCTGCCGTGGCCATCAGCTGGATCGGCTTCGTCTGCTTCAGCGTCGTCGTCGACGTCACCGCCTGGCCCGTCGCCCACCGCCTGATCGTGCCGAGCACGCTGTGGGCCGTCGTCATCTTCTGGGTGGCGCCTGCCGTCGCCGCCCTCGGCCTGGGCGTGATGGTGCGGGTGTCGGCCCGCGCCACCAGCACCCAGGAGGCCAACCAACTCGGCGGCGCCGTCATCCTCCCGCTGATCTTCCTCGCCGTCGGGCAGTCGACGGGCCTGCTGCTGGTGACACTCCCCGTGGCCATCGGCATCGGCGCCGGCGTGTGGGTGATCGCCCTCATCCTCGTCACACGCGGCGCCCAACGGTTCACGCGCGACCGGATGGCGCGCACCATATGAGAATGGGCGGAAGGTAGGATCCGCGGCTAATGGGGGGGCGAGCCATCCGAGTGATGGTGGTCGATGACACCGATCACGTGCGTCAGATGTTGGCGTCGATGCTGACGCTCGACGGCTTCGACGTGGTGGAGGAGGCCGCCAGCGGCTCCGAGGCCGTGCGCCGTATCGAAGGCGCCGACCCCGATGTCGTCGTCATCGACTACCGCATGCCCGGCATGGACGGCCTCGACACGGCCCGCACCATCAAGGAGAAGCGGCCCGGTCAACTGATGGTGCTCTACACGGCCTTCATCGACGCCGACCTTCAGAAGGCGGCCGATGAGGCCGGCATCGCCGTGTGCCTCGGCAAGGTGGAGGGGTTGGCCTCGCTCGAGCGCGAGATCAGCCGGCTCTGCACCTCACTCTTCTGAACTGCAGCAATGTTCTGACGGTCGTACTCGGCCAGCACCTCGTCGGCGTGGGCCAGCCACGCGTCCAGTCGCTCCTTGCGCGCGCTCGTCATCGGACTGCGTGTCCTTCGCGCACGGCCCAGTCGATGACCTCTTCGTAAGCGCCGTCGACCAGGGCGGCCACCAGGTTGTCGCCGCCTCTCCCGGCGGCGATGCGCCGGCAGGCCGGCAGCACGAGCACCCGGATGGTGCGCACAGCCAGCTCGTCGCCGGCCAGCGCCCGCACCGCCAGGTCGGCGAAGACGGCGTCGCGCTCGTCGGTCGATGCGTCCTCCATACGGGCCAGGAAGTAGAGGTCGGTGTCCTGCTCGATGGTCAACGTGGAAGCGTTCATCACTCTGTTCCCCCTATGTGGTGTCGGGGATCAGTGTCCGAGGCTCCCGTTGCCGGACGCTGTCCGGCGCGCTGTCAGCGAGAAGAAATCTTCGAGTGACAGCTGTCAGAAGCGAGAAATCCCAGGTCCAGGGCCTCAGATTCCGGGCGGCGGGGGCGGGTCGGGCTGGGGCGGCACGGCGGCGCGCGCCGCCTGACAGGCGGCCTGCCACTGGGCGACGGCGTTGGCGTTCTGCTGGAAGGTCGTCGCCTGGTGGCGCAGGTCGAGGGCCGAACGGTGGACCACGTCGGCCCAGCCGTGGAGGTGGTCGTTGACCCTGCGCAACTGGCCGGCGCGATCGTCGGCTTCGCTTCGGCACGTGCGCGCCGCCCCGCCCGTCCACACGTCGGGCCGCACATCCCGCAGCACGAAATCGACGCGATGAGCGACGGCGTCGCCCTCGGCGCGCAGGCGCTGGGCGGCGGCCTCCTTCACATCGGCCTGACCGTTGGCCGCGTTCGCTTGGGCCAGAAGCGCGTTGGGATCGGGGGGCATGTCATCGTCCTTTCGCGAACACGGCGTCGGTAGGCTCCGGCCGCCACATCAAAGGGGCTGCGTGTATCAGAGAGTCATCGCCGCGCTGGGGACGCTTGCGCTGGCCGGTGCCGGCGCCGCTGCGTGCTCGTCGTCCTCGTCTTCCTCGCCGACCGCCAAGAGGCCCGTCGCCAAGCCCGGCCAGATCGTCACCGTGCTCAGCAACGAGCACGTCGGCGCCAACGGCAAGAACACATCCGTTTTCACGTACAACTACGCCGCGGTCGCCGTCGACCGGCTGGACACCCTGTACGTCGCCGACGCCGGCCAAGACGTCATCCTGAAGGTCACGCGCGACGGGCACCTGACCAAGCTGCCCGCCAAGGGCACGCGCTTCCCGATCGGACCGCCGTCGTCGACGCCCAAGCTCGATGCCCAACAGGCCGGACTCAACAACCCGCAGGCCCTGGCGATGGGTGCGACCGACACGCTCTTCATCGCCGACACGTACAACCACCGCGTGCGGGCGATCACCCGCGAAGGCCGTCTGCTGAACGTGGCGGGCACCGGCGTGGAGGGCCCGCCGGTGGTGCTCGGGCGCGCCGCCTTCGGTCCGCCGGCGATCATCTCGGGGCCGGCGATGGAGGTGCGGCTGCACAACACGGGCCCGCTCACCTTCGACGGTGCGGGCAACCTGTACATCGGCAACTTCGGCGGTCAGCTCCTCAAGCTGGGCCGAGACGGCATGGTCACCAGCGTGGCCGGCACCGGTGAACTGATGCGCTTCAGCGGCGACGGCGGCCCCGCCACGAAGGCGACCTTCCTCGGCCTGGCCGGCGTGGCTGTCGACCGTTCGGGCGCCATCTTCGTCACCGACGTCAATCGTGTGCGGCGCATCGGTACCGACGGCATCATCCAGACGGTGGCCGGCGCCGCCGACGCGGGCTTCGCGGGCGACGGCGGCCCGGCTGCGAACGCGCGCTTCAACTTTCTGCTCGACGTTGTGAGCGACAACCGGGGTGGGCTGCTGCTCGCCGACCAGTACAACAACAGGATCCGCCGCATCGCCCCCGACGGCACGGTCTCCACCGTCGCGGGCACTGGCCAGGAAACGAACTCGGGCGACGGTGGCCCGGCGACCGCTGCGAGCGTCTATCACCCAGACGGCCTCGCGGTGGACGGCTCGGGCAACATCTACGTGACCACGGGCGACAACAGTGTCCGCATGATCGGCGCCCCCGCCCCTTAACGACCCGGCGCCCATCAGCGGATCACCATCGCGTCGAGCAGGTGGTTCAGCACCGGTTGGGTGTAGAAGGCCACCTGGGTGCCGAAGTCGTTGTGCTCGCTGTTCAGCCACTTGTAGAAGGCCTTGAGCTGTTGCGCGGTGTCGAGCCTGAGGTCGCCGGTCGCCGGGTCCACCCACGACTCGCCGGCGGTGGAGGATGCGAGCTTGCGATACGACGGGTCGTTCCAGAACACCGCCCCTACCGCCTCCATGACCGCCGGACTGAGAGCCGCCGCGATCTTGTTCCGGTCCTTGAGGATGTCGGCCGAGACCTTGGCGTCCCCGATTTTGAAGGCTTGGTCGACGACGTAGTTGACGACGCCATGGGCGGCGATGCCTGCCCCTCCAGTAACGCCGGTGAGACCCGCGGTGACCGCCATGCTGACCGCTGACTTCGCCAACCCGATCAGGAACTCGGCCCGTGCCGCGTCATCGGCGATGGCCTTGTTGGCCGCGTCGTTGAGGAGGTTGTAGACGCCGGCGACGTAGGCGGCGGGTGTTTCGTAGAACCCCTTGGGGTCGATGGCCGGATCACCACTGCCCTTCCGGACGCGGGCGATGCCGCCGGCGAGGGTGCCCGCCAGGTAATCCCGGGCACCGACCATCACCTCCTTGCGGGCCTCCTCATCGCGCAGCACTTGGGCGAAGAACCCCTCGAGGTCCTTGGCCGAGCTGAGGAAGTCGTTGCCCCTGTTGACACCGTCGCCGGCCGTGTTCGGGTTCATCACTTGGCGGGCGATGAGGCCTTCGGCGAACAGCGGATACACGATCACGGCCAGCGCCTCCTTGGCGCCACCGGTGAGCTGCACGTCGCCCTTGGCGACGTCGTGGATGATGTCCTGCAGGACGCGCCGCGAGGCGTTGATCTCGGCCTGCGTCTTGGGCGCGTCGAGCAGCCCCTCGCGCAGGATGAGGCCGGTCATCCGGCCGCCGTCGCGGTCCTCGCCTTGGAACAGTGCCCGGTAGCCGTCCTTGCCGTTGCCGGTGAGGAAGCGGAAGCAGGCTCGGGGGTCGACGGCGAGGGCGTGGAGTGCGCTCTGGCGGTACCCGTCGGCGGCCCCGTAGTCGAAGCCGTTGGCGACGGCCGCCGGTGGGTACGCCCGCAGGATCACCAACGCCGCCTTGGCGACGAAGTCCGAACCGAAGCCGCCGAACTCGAGCAACGTGCCGAGATCGGCCGGGCTGGCCTTGGTCAGCACGCTCTTGAGCACCGAGTCGTCGGGCTTGGCCTGCGACACGCTCGCCAGCAGGGCTGCCAGCGTGGCCACGGCCTCATGGGAGAGCAGCGGGTGGCGATCGTCGGCGCGGTCGATGCCCTTGAGCAGCTCGACGAGCTTGGCCGACCCGATGCGATGGATGAAGGCGGTGGCGAAGGCGGGGTCGTCGGCCGACGCCTTCACCTTGGCCAGCTCCTTCTCGAGGCCCTCCCGGTCGAGCGGCACCTTGTTCATCAGGTCCTTGATCTTCTCTGCCTCGGCGACGCCGGCTTCGCTGGCTGCCTTGCGGTTGCCGCCGAACCGGAAGCCCCAGATGGCCCCGCTGTCGGCCGCCCGTGCCCGGTCGATGCGCTTCTGCAGGTCGCGGCTGCGGTAGTTGGCCCAGGCCGCGACGTCGCGCAGCTCAGCGCCGGCCCGGCACGACACGATGCCGGCCTGGGCCAGGAGCGCGTCGACGG
>DASZJL010000077.1:0-42710 GCA_035948135.1 Acidimicrobiales bacterium
ATGCTCACCACCTTCGGCGCCGCCCCCCTCCAGTCGATGGTCGTGTGGGCGGACGAGGTGCTCACGTGACGTCCTACGCGCTCGACCAGCGCATCCGTTACGAGTACCCCGAGCCGGTCGAGAACCTTCGCCCTAGCGCGCCCTGCACGTCACGCCGCGGAGGTCGCCGTCGTCGTCTCGCCAGGTCGCGACCGTCTCGAACCCGGAAGTCACCAGGGTCGGGGCCAGGGCGTCGTCCTGGTCGCCGCCGAGCTCGGTGAGGAACCATCCACCGGGCCGGAGGAGGGGCGCGCACGTAAGGATCGCTCGGCGCACGACGTCGAGGCCATCGGCGCCGCCGGCCAGGGCGACTCGAGGTTCGTAGCGCTGGACGTCGGCGGCGAGGTGGCGCAGCTCCCTCGTGGGCACGTAGGGCGCCACCATGGTCACCACGTCAACCGGACCTCGGATTGGTGGGGCACCCGCGTCACCGGCCACCGACGGCACGCCGTTCGAACGGGCGCACATCGCGGCCCGCTCGTCGATGTCGACGCCGACCACGTGTGCCAGGGGACGCTCCCGCATCAGGTGCACGGCGACGGCGCCCGAGCCCGTGCACAGGTCGAGGGCGCGTCCATCGGTGGGCAACACGGCCGCGGCGCGACGGGCGAGTGCTTCGGTGTGGGGGCGAGGGACGTACACGCCCGGCGCGACGGCGATCACATGACCGCAGAACCGAGTGCGCCCCGTGACCCAGGCCAAGGGCTCGCCCGACTCGCGGCGGCGAAGGCGCGCTTCCAGCGCGGAGGCGTCGGACGTGCTGGCGAGCAGATCGTCCGCCTCCTCCTCGGCGGCCACGCATCCAGCAGCCCGCAGACGACGGACGACTGCGTCGCGCCCCGTCAATCGCTCAGCGTGTACCTGTAGATGTTGGTGTCCCGCTGCTCGAAGCCGATGCGCTGATACAGGCGGTTGGCCGCCTCGCGTGACGGCCGGCTGGTGAGATCGACGGTGCGGGCGCCCGCCGCGCCGGCCAGCTCGAGGGCGAACCGGTTGAGGGCCTCGCCGATGCCCTGGCCGCGCGCCGACTCGTCGACCACCACGTCCTCGATCCAGGCCCGCACGGCCGTGGGAATGCGGAAAAGGACGAGCGTCAGGGACCCGACGATGGCGCCGCCGTCGCCATCTCGCGCGACGAGCAAATGGCTCGCCTCGGAGCGCACGAGCTCCTCCAGTTCGGCGCGCGTCGGCGGCGGGTTGGAGCGGGAGAGCTGGGGGATGAGACGGCTGAAGGCGTCGACGAGCGCGTCGTCGACCGCGTGCGCCTCCTCGACGGCGACGGCCACCTATTCGGGTTCGGGGACCGGCTGGGGCGGGGGCGGGCCCGAGTAGTGGGCGCTGGGCCGGATGAGGCGGTTGTCGGCCGCCTGCTCGAGGATGTGGGCCGTCCAGCCGATGACGCGGCTCGACGCGAACGTCGGCGTGAACAGGTCGCGGGGCAGCCCCGCCTTGTCCATCACCACGCCGGCGTAGAACTCGACGTTGGCGTACAGCTCACGCCCGGGCTTGAGCTCGGCCAGCACGTCCACGACGGTCTTCTCGATGTGCTTGGCGAACTCGACGTTGTCGCCGCCGAGCCGCTCGGCCACACCCTTCAGCATGCGCGAGCGCGGGTCCTCGGTCTTGTACACGCGGTGGCCGAAACCCATGATGCGCTTGCCGTGCTCGACGGCATCGCGCACCCACGGCTCGGCGTTCTCGGGTGTGCCTATGGCGTCGAGCATGTCGAGGGCCCGGCTGGGGGCACCGCCGTGCAGCGGTCCGGACAGCGCGCCGATGGCGCCGACGACGGCGGCGCCGAGGTCGGCG
Source organism: Acidimicrobiales bacterium (assembly GCA_035948135.1). Classification (GTDB taxonomy): domain Bacteria; phylum Actinomycetota; class Acidimicrobiia; order Acidimicrobiales; family AC-14; genus CADDZP01. The sequence goes on from DASZJL010000077.1 coordinate 1,849, forward strand.
CCCGTCGAGGTGATCACGCGCGCCGTGAATGTCGAGGCGTTGAAGCCGTGGTCGATCGTGGAGATCTGGTACTGCTCGACCGCCCGAGCTGCCTCAGGGTCGGGTATCTCGCCGGTGAGCATGTAGAGGTAGTTGGCCGAGTACGGCAGGTCGGGGTTCGGGTCGATGGGCTCTTGACCCTTGTTGAGGCGGTAGAGCGACATGATCAGCGTCGGGATCACCGACGTGATCTGCAGGGCGTTGTGGCGCAGCTCTTTGGCGTCGATGTCGAGGCTGGGCTTGTAGTCCTGGGCGTAGGCGACCAGGGATACCGCCGTGCGCAGGGCGTCGAGGGGGATGAAGTGGTCGCCGGCGGTGGCGATGCCGGGCAGCAGCGCCTTGACCTTCTCGGGGACCTCTCGGTACGCGCGCTTCTCCTGGATGAACTTCTCGCGTTCTGCCTTGGTGGGGAGCTTGCCGTAGTAGAGGAGGTACCAGACGTCCTCGAGACTGCGCTTCTCGGCCAGCTCGACGGCGTTGTACTGGCGGTAGTGGTAAAAGCCCTCCTGGCCGCGCACGTCGCCGATCTCGGTCTCGGCCACGACGACACCTTCGAGACCCTTGGGCGCCTCCATGAGGCTCGGGTGCTCGACGGGGCGGATCTGGGCGATGCGCACCAGGTCCCGGAGCGAGACGATGCCGACGAGCTTGCCGTTGTCGACGACGGGCATGTGGCGGTAGCCGTGCTCGGTGAGACGGTGAAAGGCGTCGTCGACGTCGACGTCGGGCTCGACGGTGTCGGGGTTCTCGGTCATCCATTCCGACACCTTGGCGATCGAGGTGTCGGTGCCCGACGCCGCGATCTTGATCATGTCGCGCTCCGTCAGGATGCCGACCGGACGGGTGTCGTCGACGACGACGATCGAGCCGACCTTGCGTTCGCCCATGCGCGTGCTCACGTCGGCGATCGTCTCCGAGGGATTGGCCGTGAGCACGTCCGGGGTCATCAGGTCAGACACCGTGCGCTGCTTGGCACCGTCAGCCATGTACCTCTCCCTTCGCGGCCGGGGTGGGCCCGTCCGCGGAGTATACGGGCGCTTTCTGGGCGTCATACCTGACGAACTCGGGCACGAGACGGGCGATCACGAGGGCGCCGGCGATGCAGGCGAGACCCCCCGAGATCACCGAGATCTGTGGCGTCGTCAGGGCGGCCACTGCCCCCGCTTCGGCGTCCCCGAGCCGGGGTCCCCCCGCCACGACGGCGATGTGCACACCCGAGAGCCTTCCTCGGAACGCGTCGGGAACCGACAGTTGCAGGATCGTGTTTCGGAACACGGCCGACACCACGTCGGCCGCCCCCGCGAGCGCCAGCAGCACGAGGGCGAGTGGGAGCGACTCCGTGAAGCCGAAGGCGGCGATGGCCGCGCCCCAAAGGATGACGGCGATGATCACCGCCAGGCCCTGGCGCCGGACCCGCGGCACCCACCCGCTGAAGAGTGCGCCCAGCAGTGCGCCGGCGCCGGGCGCGGCGTAGAGGAAGCCCACGGTCTGGGCACCGCCGCCGAACACTTGGGTGCCCAGCTGCGGGAACAGGGCCGACGGCATCCCGAAGACCATGGCGTTGATGTCGATGACGAACGTGCTGACGAGCACCTGCTTTCCCTTGAGGAAGCGCAGGCCCTCGAGCACCGATGAGAGGCCCGCCTTGGTGCCGCCGCCCTCGGGTGGAAGCGGTCGCATGGGCAGGGCGGTGCCGAGGGCGACGACGAACGTCGACGCGTCGAGCCAGTACGCCGCGGCCAGGCTGACGTGGGCGATGAGGATCCCGGCCAGGGTCGGACCGACGATCATCCCCACCTGCCACACGAGCTGACCGAGCGCGGCGGCCGCCGGGAACGTCTCCCGGCGCACGAGTCTCGGGGTGATGGCGTTGCGGGTTTGCATGTCGGCGCCCGCGAACCCGGCCGACAGCGCACCGAACACGAATACGGGCCACAGCGCGGGGTGACCGAGGCCGGCGTTCAGAGCGAGCACCGCGCTCGTGGCCAGCAGGAGCACCTGGTTGATGAGCAGGAGGCGGCGCCGGTCGAACGCGTCGGACAGGGCGCCACCCGCGAGGGAGAAGATGATGAGCGGCCCGAGCGACGCCAGACCCACGAGTCCGACCATCAGCGACGAGTGGGTCATGGCGTAGACCTGGACGGGGATGGCCACGACGGTGAACTGGCGGCCGATGTACGACGCCACCTGCCCCGAGAACAGCAACCTGTAGTCGCGCGACTCGCGTAGGGGTGTCAGGTCGGCGAGCACCCGTCTCCTGGGCATGCCGCCGACCGTACTGCTCGGCTCCTTTTCGCTTAAGAACGTCGGCTCCTTCGGAGCCGAAGCGCCTTCGGCGCGGAACGAAAAGGAACCTCGTGAAAGGATGCTTCGGTGCCGTCGCCGTTCCATTTCGCGAGAACGTGGAACCTGGACGTGCCACCGACGCGGTTCTGGGACACGATCTCCCGCACCGACGAGTACCCCACCTGGTGGCCGTGGCTGCGCCAGTTCGACGCCGACGGCTTCCATGAAGGCGCCACCTGGCAGGCCGTGATCCAGTCGCCGCTGCCGTACACGCTGCGCGTGCGGTTGGTGCTCGGCGAGGTCGTCCCCTGCCAGCGTCTGGCCGCGACGGTCACCGGCGACATCGAAGGCTGGGCCGCGCTCGACCTCAGCGGAGACGATCAGGCGTCGGCCGTCGACATCGAGTGGGACATGCGCCCCCGCTCGCGTGCGATGCAGATGGCGGCCATCGTGGCCAAACCACTGCTGCGCTGGAGCCACGAGTGGGTGCTCGCCCGCGGGTTGGAGCAGTTCCGCCAGCGCGCGCTAACAACGGGTTCAGCTCGTTCTGGGGACGATGCTGGGGGTCATGACCCCCCGGAGCGTCCCCAGAACGGCTTGAGAGGAGCGAGCGACCGTGATCAGTGACGACGAAGTCCGGCGGATCAGCCGGCGGCTGCGGGACCTGGTGGAGCCGCTGGCCGCCAACGTGTACTTCGCGCCGGAGGGCCAGGAGAACTACAAGGCGCTGGGGCTGTCGTACATCCCGTCGTACTTCCGCAGCCGCTCGGCGTGCATGGGCGACGTCACCGGCGAGGTGGTCGTGGCCACCTTCGGTGTGTTCAACCCCGCCATCGTGCTGCCGGCGATCGAGGAGGGTCGCAAGGTCTCCGTCGACGACATCCTCGACGCCCGCCAGCGCGGTGCGATCGCGGGCCTGACGCGCATCCTCGAGGGTGTGCCCGACGGCGTTGACCGCGCCACGGAGCTCCTGAAGCGCGCGGGTGACGCCTGCACGTGCGAAGGCCACTCCATCTACGCCGGCCTGCGCAGCCTCGGATTTCCGGGCGATCCGGTCGGCGACTTTTGGCGGGCGGCCGATCTCGTGCGCGAGCACCGCGGCGATTCCCACATCATCGCCTGGACGTCCCACGACGTCGACGCTGTCGAGGTCACGCTCCTCACCGAGCTGTGGTGGCGCCTGCCGCTCAAGGCATACGTGGGCACGCGCGGGTGGACCCCGGATGAGATCGACGCCGGCATCAACCGCCTGATCGAGCGCGGGCTCATCGAAGGCGAAGAGTTCACGTCCACGGGCGAACAGCTGCGGGCGTCCATCGAAGAGGCCACCGACCGCCAGGAGCGCCGCGTCGTCGAGGCGCTCGGCGAGGACGCCGACGAACTGTTGAGCATCCTCGAGCCGTGGTCGAAGGCCGTGGTCGCCTCGGGCGGCTACCCCAGCGACCCGAGCTCCCTCACGCGGCCGTAGCCGGTGTCAGCTTGGTCGTGCACGCCGCGCAGCGGTGGGCGGCGGCCGGGACGCTCGTCAGGCACTCGGGGCACTCGCGCATGTCGGCTTCGGCGTCCGGCTTCACGCCGCGCATGCGGTTCACCGGCTTGACGACGAGGAAGAACACCGCGGCCGCGATGCTGACGAAGGCGATCACCACGTTGATGAAGTCGCCATAGCGAAAGACGCTGCCGTTGATCGTGAAGGTGAGGTTCTGGAAGTCGGCCTTGCCTGGGATCGAGATCAGCGGCGTGACGATGTCCTTCACGAACGCCGTCACCACGGCGCCGAACGCGGCACCGATCACCACGGCGATCGCCAGATCGACGACGTTGCCCCGCAGGACGAACGCCTTGAAGTCCTTCAGCATCGTGCCTCCTCCCAGTCTGAGGAGGAGAGCCTGTCAGATCCCGATCAGCCCGGTTGGCAGGCCGGGCACCAGTACGCGGTGCGGGCCTGCTCGCCTTGCCGGCGGGACTCGATGCGGGTGCCACACTTGCGGCACGGCTGGCCCGAGCGCTTGTAGACCCAGTGCTCCGCCGCGTGCGCACCGCTTCGGCCGAGGGCGCTGGCCCGCATCAGCGTCGAGGCGGTCGAGACGAGCGCGTCGAGGTCGTCATCGGTGAGCTTCTGGCGCTCGGTCCACGGGTTGCGGCCCTCGAGGAACATGGCCTCGGACCGCCAGATGTTGCCGATGCCCGACAGCACCTGCTGGTCGAGGAGCAGCTCGCCCAGCGCCAGCTCGGGGGGACGGGTGCGCGCCCGGCGACGGACCTCGTCGAGGTCGATGTGGTCGGCCAGCACGTCGGGCCCGAGGCGGCCGAGCGAGGGGTGGGCGCCCTCGGCCCGGGCTTGAAGGAGCTCGACGATCGGCGCGTTGAAGCACACCGCGACCCGATCGCCGCACTCGACCACCAGCCGGGCCTGGCTCTCGGGCCGGCGCCACGGGCGGTCGGCCGGATAGACGTGCCACGACCCGCTCATGCGGAGGTGGGTGTGCAGCACCTGTCCGCCGTCGAGGCGCAGCATGAGGTGCTTGCCCCTGGCCTCCACGCCCTCGACCGTCAGCCCCACCAGGCGCAGGGCCGGAAAGCCATACACCCGCGAGCGGGCACCCGTGATCTCACGGCCTCCGAGCCAGCGCCGCAGCGTCTCGGCCGTACGGAAGATGGTGTCGCCCTCAGGCATAGGTGCTTACTGAAGTTAACGGTTGAGGGCGTCATCCATAACGCACGAGCCCCCGGGGGGACGGGACGAACCCCGCACCTCGCAGCACGGGCCCCAATTCCTCGTCGAAGCGCTCGAGGGCGAGCCGACGCAGGCGCCCGTGGGCGACCAGGCCGCCCAGGGCGTCGACCGCCGCCGCCTCCCAGGCCCCGTCGTACTCACGCAGGGTTACGAGGCCCCGGCCGCCCCGCTCCAGGTACAGCGAGGGCACACCGTCGAGGAGGACCACATACGCCCCGGCGGCGCGCTGCGGCCCCTTGACCGGCCACGGGAGGGCGACCCCGTAGGGGTTGGCTGGGTCGGTGGCGGCCAGGACCAGCGCCTGGGGCTCGGCGTCGTCGTCGGGCCGAGCGCGGAGGCGGTCGACGGCGCCGGCCAGGGCGAACTGCGCGCCGCCGAGGCCGGCCACGAAGTAGCCGCGGCGCGCCCGCCCGGCCTCCTCCATGGCCCGGAGGACCGGGTAGACGCCCGCGAAGCCGCCGGGGTGGCCCTCGCCCCGCACCGACTCCCGGGTGAGGACACCGTGGCGGTCGAGGAGGACCGACGCCAGGCGCATCGAACGCTCGGTTGGAACCGACTCGTCGCGGGGCAGGTCGGCGTCGACCAGCGACCACCGGCCTTGTGCCTTCGGCGGCCCGAGGACGGAGAGCGAGCCGAGGTTGGGCTTGCCCCGGCGACCGCCGGCGCCACTCGACCGCGACTTGCGCGCCGTCAGCGCCCGCAGCGGCGCGAAGGAGTCGTTGGTCACCTCGCCCGCCCACACCAGGTCCCAGAGGGCCTCGAGGCTCTCGTTGTCGTCGGCTCCCGCCAGCTCGCGGAAGAAGCAGGCACCCCGTTGGCTGAGGATCTCGCGCAGCCGCTCGTGCTCCTCGGAGTCGGGCCGCTCCCCCGCGCCGCCGACCGGCCGCAGCACGCCCGCATCGCGACGCAGGAACAGCATCACCTTGCCGTCGTCTCGGCCGAGCGGGCCGGCGCCCACCCACACGACCTCGCCGGCGGCGGCGAGCTGATCGAGGAGACCGGGCGAGTAGTCGGCCACCCGCGCCGAGAGCACGTCGCGCTCGAGCACCGACGACGGAATGGCAACGCCCTGCAGCTGGGACACGACCTCGATCAGCCGGCCCAGGCCCCGGCCCGACGACCCGACGCCCTGCCAGCTCGGCAGGAAACGGCCGAGGGCCGTGGCGTCGACGGGCTCGACCTGCTTGCGCAGCGCGGCCAGCGATCGCTGGCGCAGCTGACGCAGCACCTCGGGGTCACACCACTCGCGCTCGGTGCCGTCGGGCCGGAACTCGCCGCGCAGCAACAGACCCTGCTCGGCGCGCCGGCCGAGGAGGTCGTCGACCAGGGCGACGGGCAGCCCGAAGCGGGTGGCGGGCTCGCCGGTTGTGAACGGCGGATGCGTGCGGGCCCAGCGGCCGAGCAGCGACCCGAGGGGATCGTCGACGGGCTCGAGGAAGACGTCGGGCAGGCCGGCGGGGAGGCCGGCGCCCAGCGCGTCGCGATAACGACCCGCGTCTTCCGCTGCGATCAGTCGTTCCTCTCCGGCCACCCGCACGACGACAGCTCGGCGCTCGGCCAGCAACTCGTCGGCGAAGTCGTCGGTGGCCCGCGCCGCCAGCTCCTCGCGAGTCAGGTCACCGAGGCGGCGCAACAGGTCGTGGGCCGCGTCGGGATGGCGGGCCCAGCGGCGCTCGTCGAGACACTGCAGGTAGGCCTCGAGCTCCGCCAACGCCGACGGCTGGATCAGCTCGCGCAGCTCCTCGGCCCCGAGCAGCTCGGCCAGCAGCTCTCGATCCAGCGTGAGGGCCTGGGCCTTGCGCTCGGCGAGAGGGGCGTCGCCCTCGTAGAGGAAGTTGGCGACGTAGGCGAACGCCAGCGACGTGGCGAACGGGGACGGCCGTCCGGTGTCGACGGAGACGACGCGCAGCTGGCGGGAACGTACGTGGGTCATCAGCTCGATCAACGCGGGGACGTCGAATGCGTCGCGGAGACACTCGCGGTAGGTCTCCAAGAGGATCGGGAACGAGCCGTGCTTCGACGCCACCGCCAGCAGGTCAGCGGCGCGCTGGCGCTGCTGCCACAGCGGCGTGCGCGTGCCCGGCCGGCGGCGGGGCAGCAACAGTGCCCGAGCGGCGTTTTCGCGGAAGCGACCGGCGAAGAGGGCCGTGTTCGCCAGCTGGGACACCACGAGGTCCTCGACCTCCTCGGGCTCGAGCAGCACGCTCTCCACCGGCGGGGCGTCGTCGGCCTCGGGAAGGCGCACGACGATGCCCTCGTCGCTCCACATGGTCTGCACCTCGAGGCCGAGCCGGCTCTGCACCTTGGCCTCGATGGCGATGGCCCACGGCGCGTGCACCCGTCCCCCGAACGGCGTGAGCACGCACACCCGCCAGTCGCCCAGCTCGTCGCGGAAGCGCTCGACGACGATCTGGCGGTCGGTCGGTAGGGCGCCCGTGACCTCGCGCTCCTCGGCCAGGTAGGCACGCAGGTTGCTGACGGCCCGCTCGTCGAGCGAGCACTCCTCGGCCAGTCGGTCGTCGCTCCAGTCGTCGACCTCGCGCAGGAACTCGCCCAGGGCCCGCCCCAGCTCGTAGGGGCGGCCGAGGCCGTCGCCGTGCCAGAACGGCATCTTCCCGGGCTCACCCGGTGCCGGCGTGACCACGACGCGGTCGCGGGTGATCTCCTCGATGCGCCACGTCGTCGCGCCGAGCACGAACGTCTCGCCGACGCGTGACTCGTACACCATCTCCTCGTCGAGCTCGCCCACGCGCGTGCCCTCGGGCGTGAACACGCCGTAGAGGCCGCGGTCGGGGATGGTGCCGCCGCTGGTCACGGCGAGCATCCGCGCCCCGGGACGGGCCCGCAGGGTGTCGTTGGACCGGTCCCACACGATGCGGGGCCGCAGCTCGGCGAACTCGTCGGACGGATACCGGCCGGCCAGCATGTCGAGCACGTTCTCGAGGACGGTCCGGCTGCAGTCGGCGAACGGATAGGCGCCGCCCGCAACCTCGGCGACCTCCTCGACGGTGACGTCCTCGACCGCACACATGGCGACGATCTGCTGGGCCAGCACGTCGACGGGATTGCGCGGGATGCGCGTCTCCTCGATCAGGCCGTCCTTCATGCGCTTGGTGACGATGGCGGCCTCCACCAGGTCGCCGCGGAACTTGGGGAAGATGCGACCGCGGGACGGCTCGCCGACCTGGTGGCCGGCCCGCCCGATGCGCTGCAGGCCGCTGGCCACCGACGACGGCGACTCGACCTGCACCACGAGGTCGACGGCGCCCATGTCGATGCCGAGCTCGAGCGACGACGTGGCGACCAGGGCGGGGACCTTGCCCGCCTTCAGGGCGTCCTCGATCTCGAGCCGCTGCTCGCGTGCCACCGAGCCGTGATGGGCTCGCACCAGCTCCTCGCCGGCCAGGTCGTTGAGGCGCGCCGCCAGCCGCTCAGCCAGGCGGCGCGAGTTCACGAACACCAACGTCGAGTGGTGCTGGCGGATGAGGTCGAGCAGGACGGGCGTGATCGCGGGCCAGATGGAGTGGCGCACTTCGGGGTCGCCGGCCGCCGGGCCTTCGAGCACCTCGGGATCAACGACCTTGCCCAGCTCGCCCATGTCGTCGACGGGCACGACCACTTCCAGATCGAGGGGCTTGCGCACGCCTGCGTCGACGACGGTGACCGGGCGGGGCCGCCACTCGCCGCTCTGCGCGTCCTTGGAACGGCCGCCGAGGAAGCGGGCGATCTCATCGAGGGGGCGCTGGGTCGCGGACAGGCCGATGCGCTGCGGCGGCTTCTCGGTGAGCCGCTCGAGCCGCTCGAGGGACAGGGCCAGATGGGCGCCGCGCTTGGTGCCGGCGACGGCGTGGATCTCGTCGACGATGACGTATTCGACCGACGTGAGGATGTCACGCGCGCTCGACGTCAGCATCAGGTAGAGCGACTCGGGTGTGGTGATGAGGATGTCGGGCGGGTGGCGCACGATGTCGCGCCGGTCGGCTTGTGGCGTGTCGCCGGTGCGGGTTGCGGTGCGCAACGTCGGCACCGTCTGACCGGCGCGCTCGGCCTGCAGGCCGATGCCCGCGAGAGGCGCGCGCAGGTTGCGGTCGACGTCGTAGGTCAGTGCCTTCAGCGGCGACACGTAGAGAACGCGGCACCGTTCTTTCTCGGGCGGCGGCTCCCCTTCGGCGAGCAGCTGGTCGATCACCCAAAGGAAGGCGGCGAGGGTCTTGCCCGACCCCGTCGGGGCCAGAATCAGCGTGTTCTGGCCTTGGCTGATCGCCTCCCAACCCTGTTCCTGCGCGGGCGTCGGCTCGGCGAAGGCGCCCTCGAACCAGGCGCGAGTCAGCCTAGAGAACCGAGTGAGTGAAGCCACGAGCCAAGGGTAGGTTGGCTTGATGGACTACGTGCGCTGGCACGACCGCCCGAAGTTGCGCCGACCGGTTTTGGTGGCCGCTTTCGAAGGTTGGAACGACGCCGCCGACGCCGCGACCACCGCGGCGCGCTTCCTCCGCGACCACTGGGCGGCCCGCCAGTTCGCCGAGATCGACCCCGAGGACTTCTACGACTTCTCGGCGACGCGCCCACAAGTGCAGCTGGTCGACGGGCTGACGCGCGAGATCGTCTGGCCCGCCAACGAGCTCTACGCGGCATCGCTGCCGGGCAGCGAGCACGACGTGGTCGTCATGCTCGGCGTCGAGCCCGGGCTGCGCTGGCGCACGTTCTGCACCGAGATCGTCGACGTCGGCCGCCAGCTCGACGTCGAACTGTTCATCACGCTGGGCGCGCTGCTGGCCGACGTCGCCCATACCCGACCCGTCCGCGTCACCGGTACGGCCGCCGATCCCGAGCTCGTGCAGCGGCTCGGACTCCAGCGCTCGCGCTACGAGGGACCCACGGGCATCGTCGGTGTGCTCCACGACGCCTTCAGCAAGGCCAGCGTGCCGTCGGCCTCCCTCTGGGCCGCGGTGCCGCACTACGTCGCGGCCACGCCGTCGCCGAAGGCCACGCTGGCGTTGGTCGAGCGGGCGGCCGAGCTCCTGGGCACCAGCCTGCCCACCACCGCCCTGGAGATCGCGTCCGCCTCCTACGAGCGCCAGGTCAGCGAGGTGGTCGAGAGCGACGACGACGTGTCCGAATACGTCCACCGCCTGGAGGAGAGCTCCGACGACGGCGAGGACGAGGAGATGGAGCTCCCGTCGGGCGAGGCCCTGGCCGCGGACTTCGAGCGCTACCTGCGGGAACAGCAGGGCGAGTAGGTAGCTCGGGCGCCGCTCGGGCGCACCGTGACCAGGGCGCACTAGACCGACCGGCCCATTTTTGGCCGGCCCGGGTGATTACCCCTTTCGAGCCCCTCGCGGCGTGCCGATACCTACTCCGTGCACATCTGCGCGGAGTGCGGCAAGAAGATGGCGACGGCCGGTGGGCTCGAGATCCACGCCGAGATCGCCCACAAGGCGAGCGCGCCCGCGGCTGCGCTCGCCGGAGCTCAGGCAGCCACCGCCGTCCCGGCGCACCTCGACATCGTCCCCGTCGTGCGGCCCCGGAGGACGGGAACGTCCAACCGTGCCGCCGTACCGGTCATCGCCCTGGCCATCGTGGCCCTGCTGGTCGCCGGGGTGGCCTCCGCCCTCGTGCGGCGCACCGAAGGCCCGTCCACCCCGCTCGCCATGGTCGAGGCGGCGGCAACATCCACCGCCCACGCAGGCACGGCGCACGTCGTCGCGACCGTCAAGAGCGCTTCGGGTCCCCTCGCCAACGGCCTCACCGTCGACAGCGCGTTCGACTTCGACAGCCGCCGCGCCACGATGAACGTCGACGCCAGCAAGTTCGGGGCGCCGGAGATCGGCACGATCCAAGCAGTGGTCGACTACGCCAACGGCTTCGTCATGTACATGAAGTTCCCGCCGCAGCTCTCATCGGAGCTGGGCGGCAAGGCGTGGGTGAAGTTCGACGTCGGGAGTCTCCTGAAGCAGAGCGGCGTCAACGTCGATCTGAGCGCGCTCACGCAAGGCCAGTCCGCCGACCCGACATCAGGCTTGGCCCTGCTGCGAGGCGCCGACAGCGTTGTCACCGTGGGCACTGAGGCCATCCGCGGGACGGAGACCACGCACTACAAGCTCGTGGTCAACCTCGACAAGGCCATCGCCGACGCGCCTCAGAGTCAGCGTGACGCACTGTCCAAGCTGGCCGCCATCTATACGATCCACACCTTCCCGCTCGACGTCTGGCTCGACCGCGAGGGGCGGGTTCGGCGGTTCCAGCAGACCATCGATCCCCTAAGCGTTCACAAGCCGCCCGGCGATTCGGCGGGGACCAACCCGATCACATCCCCCCTCACAACGACGGTCGAGATGTACGACTTCGGTCACCCAGTCGACGTTCAGATCCCGCCCGCCGATCAGACCACTGACCTCAGCCAGCTCCTGAAGAACGCCGGCAACTAGGGCGACTCGGACGGCCGCGGCTCAGGCCGCGGCCTGCGCGAGCTCGGCGAGTGACTTCTCGATGCCTTCGGCCAGGACGCCGAGGTCGGGGATGGCCTCGCGGTCGCCGGTGAGGCCGAAGCCGAGGGCGCCGTTGTAGGACAGCACGGCGACGACGACGGCCGCGCCCGCGAACGCACCCACATAGGGGAAGGCCTCGAGCATCTTGGCGCCCATGCAGTACAGCGGCTGCTGCGGTCCGGGCACGTTGGTGACGCCGATGTTGATCGAGCGCTGGAACGGCATGAGCCGGGCGGCGAGGCTGAACAGCGTGGCGGGGGCATAGTCGGCCAAGCCGGTGAGCACCTCGGCGCCGACCGCCTGCTGGGTCTCCTTGAGGTGGCGCGTCTGGGCGCCGATGAGGTTCACCCGCTCGGCGGGGTCGACGACGCCGACCGGCAGGTCGACGAGGATGCCGGACACCTTGTTCCCCAGGGCCATGCGCTGGGAGTCGTCGCGCACCGAAACCGGGACGAACGCCTTCAGCGTCAGGCCGTCGACAGCCTCGCCGCGCGCCTCGAGGAAGTGGCGCAGGCCGCCGGCGACCCCGGCGAGAACGATGTCGTTGACGGTGGCGCCGAGGGTGCGCTTGGCCTCCTTGACGGGGGCCAGGTCGGCGCGCACGAACTCGACCCGGCGGTGAGGACCGACGGCGACGTTCAGCGGCGTGCGGGGCGCGAGCGAGCCCATCGCCGCCAGGGTCTGGAACGCCTTGCTGAAGCGGTTGACGATCTGGCGGGGCCCGCGCGCCGCGGCGCGCGCCGAGCGCATCATTTCGGCCGGCACCGTGGCCCGCTCCACGACGCTGTCGCGCAGCAGCTGCATCGGCGACGGCGGCGGCTTCGGCGTCCACGTCGGCGCCTTCACGGGCTCGGGGTTGGGCTCGAAGTCGAGGAGCACGGTGGCCACGTCGACGCCCGAGATCCCGTCGACAAGCGCGTGGTGGGTCTTCTGGATGATGGCGACCCGGTCGCCCTCGAGGCCCTCGACGAACCACAGCTCCCACAGCGGGCGGCGCCGGTCGAGGACCGTGCTCTGCAGCCGACCCATCAGTGTCTTCAGCTGCTCCTCGTTACCGGGCTTGGGCAACGCGGTCAGGCGCACGTGGTAGTTCAGGTCGAAGTCGTGGTCGTCGACCCAGATCGGCCGGCCCTGGCCGAACGGCACGGTCATGATCTTCTTGCGGAAGCGTGGCACCAGGTGCAGGCGGCTGGAGATCACCTCGCGGGCGTCCTCGAGGCGGAAGCGGCCGGCGTCGTCGAAGAACGGTGGCCCCTCGAACGTCGCCAGCGAGCCGACGTGCATCGGCTGGGCCTCGCTCTCCAGATGCAGGAACGACGCGTCCAGTCCCGTCAGCCGGTCGTATTCCATTGGCCGCCTCCTCGTCCTCTCCCGGACTCTAGGACGGCCTTCTACGGGTGCGCGCCGAAACTCGCCAGCGTCTGGGGTGCTTGGGGGAACACCGTCGCCATGGCGGCGATCAGGTCGCCGGGGCGGGCGATGCGGTAGGCGTTGCGGGCGGCGTAGACGCGCAGGGCGCAGTCGACCAGGTTGAGGTCGCCGAGCGATGCGAGGGCCTTGGCCCCCTGGATGTAGACGCCCGAGTTGTAGACGGACCGGTTGGTGCCCCAGTAGGTGAGGGGCTCGCCCAGGTGGCCGGCGCCGCCGGGCGCGATGTTGGCGGCCTTCATCCCGCCGATCGTGCCCTCGTAGCGACCCTCGGCGTAGGTGGCCAGGCCTTCGTCGAGCCACGGGTCTCGGCCCTGGTTGTTGCCGACGAGTGAGTAGAACCACTCGTGGCCGAGCTCATGGCTGGTCGTGCGGCCGATCGTGCTCGGGCCCTGCATCACGAATGTCGGGTACTCGATTCCCCCGCTGAGGCTGGGTGTGATTGCGAGTGTGTAGTTCGACCACGCGTAGGGCCCGAACCGGGCGCTGTGCGTCTGCAGGACGTTGACCGCCTTGGCCGCGAACGTGGCCGGGTCGACGCCCGTGCCCGCCGACGCCCCGACCGTGACGGCAACCGGATCAGGCACGTGGGCGGTGGCGGTGGCGATGGCGAAGCGGCCGGTGGACATGGCGAAGTCGCGCACGGCGGTGGCGGTCCAGTGCCCGGGGTGGCTCGGGTCTGGCACACCGCTGGCCAGGACGCCGAGATCGGGCGGGTTGGTCGCCACGGTGACGTCGAAGTCGGCGGTCGGCGCGGTGGACGCTTCTGCGAACTGGGGCGGCGGGGGCTCGTCGTCCCAGCCCACGCCCGATTCCCACGGGAGAATCGGGAAGAACGACCCGAGGCGCACGGCGTCGCCGATGCGCGCCACGCGATCGTTGACCGCGCCCGGCAGCGTCAAGTGCCAGTTCATGGCGATGTCTTGGGGTTGACCGGCGGGGTACGTGCCAGGGATCACGAGCGTCGTCGCGTTGGCGAAGCTGGTCGGCGCATTGGCGCCGCCGACGGTGACGGCACCGACATCGAGGTGGGCGCCGACGCCCGCGAGCGCGGGTCCGTTGGGCCACAGCCGGAAGACCAGCCGGTCGGTGTTGGCGTCGGGAATGAACCGCACCTTGAGATCGCCGGCCACGGCGTTACTCGGGAGGTCGACGTGCACGGTGAGCGTGTAGCGCGGCCGGTTGGGATCGGGCTGCGCCCGCGCCGGCACGGCCGGACAGCCGGCCGCGGCCGGCACGGTGACCGCGGGAGCGGGCGCCGCCGTCGTCGCCGTGGTCGATGTCGACGTCGAGGACGACGTCGTCGAGGTCCCCGCCTGCCGGATGAGTGCATGGTTCGTGCCGCCGCTACTGCACGCCGCCGTGAGAAGGACCACGGCCAGGGCGGCGGCCAGGACGACGAGGACGTCGAGGACGTCGGGGACGTCGACAACCCAAAAACCTCTCCAAGTCGCGGAACTCGTTCCGTTCGTACCCGTTAGCGCTCGCGATTTCGAGACTTGGAGAGGTTTTGGGTTTGGTGCCGGCCTTTCCACCGGCACATGGTGACGGAAGTACGGTCCGGCTGTGGCGCGGTTGACCCCGACGTGTGTGTGGCGCATCTCGCCCGAGCTGGTGCTCGCCCTGCAGGAGCGGTTCGGGGACCCGGTCGACGCCTACGTCAACGGGTCACAGGTGTGGCTGCGCGACGACGGTCCTGGCGACGTCACCATCGAGTGGCGGCTTCATCCCGTCGCCGGCTACGAGCGCCCGGACGACGTCGACACCTACGACGTGTTCACCGCCACGTCACTCGCGCTCGACCAGGGCGTGGCTCCACCCAAGGCGGTCGAGCAACTCTGGGACGGACTCGAAGCCTTTGCGGCCTACGGCGACGAGGTCGAGCCGGCAACCCTCGGCGCGGCGACGACCGAGGCCCTCGGCATCCCCGCCGATGCGTGTGGCGTCGTCGACCACCAGCGCGTGGCGGACGAGTGGGAGAAGAGCGATAGGCGCACGTCGATCGTCGACACCCTGCTCACCCAGCTCTCAGGTTGACGGCTGCTCCTCGCGCCACACGGGCGTGCGGGGCGGATCGAACAGGACCTCCACCGGCTCGCCCCGGATGGCCTTGAAGGCGTGGGGCGCCCACTTCTCCCAACCGGCGAGGGGTTGCGGCAGCGCGTCCTCGCTGAACCAGCCGACGTCACGCGTCTCCAGCGGATGGCGCTCGAGATCGCCGCCCACCATTCGGAGGTGGAAGACCAGCGAGTACAGGGGAACGCGGGTGAAGCCCATGCGGATGCCGTCGAGCACGGCAATAAGCCGAACCGGCTCGGCGTCGATGCCGGTTTCCTCTTTGACTTCTTTGACCGCGACCTCGGCGGCCGAGTACCCGACGTCGGCCCAACCGGTCGGGTAGAGCCACACGCCGTAGTCGGCCCGCTGGATGAGGAGGATCTGTCCCTTCTCGTTGCCGACGACGGCGCCGATGGCGACCTTCGGCGTCACGTATCCGGGGACGCCCTCGCCGACGGTTTTCAGCCACTCCTCCACCAAGACCTCGGCGCCAAGCTCGTGGCCGGCGGCGACGCGGATGTCGGCCGCCACCTTCAGCACCTCTTCGAAACGCTCCTGCTCGTACAGGCTCTTGGTGAAGCCGAGACCGGTACGGGCGATGCCCGACAGAGCTTCGCTCCATCGCAAGAGGTCCTGGGCCGAGGCGATCTGCGCGGTGGTGTCGGCTTCAGGATCGGCCACGATTCGCAGACTAACTGCGAGCCAGCGCGGTCAACACTGCCCGCTGGATCTCTTGGCGACGACCGGTGCCAACCTTCGTGCCGCCGGTGTCGACGACGTAGAAGGTGTCGACTACCTCTGCGCCCAGCGTGGCCACCTTGGCGTGACGGACGTCGAGGCCGAGGGCGGCGAGGGAGCGGGTGATGCGGTACAGGACGGCGATGCCGTCTGGCGCGCGCACCTCGATCAGGGTGGCGCGCGCCGAGGCGTCGTTGTCGATCAGCACGCGCGGCGCGGCGCGGCGGGCGACCGCGGCGCGCCGGCTGGCGTAGGTGCGCACCCGCTCGGCCAGGCGGGCCTCGATCGGCAGGCGGCCGTCGACGGCGGCGGACAGGTCAACCTCCAGGGCGGCCCGGTCGGGTTCGGCGCCGAACGCGGCCTCCGTGCGGAACCACTCGACGGCCACACCGTCGTCACTCGTCCAGACGTCGGCCGCCAGGACGCTCAACGCATGCAGCGCAAGCGTGCCGGCTACGTCGGAGAACAGTCCGGCGCGATCGCGCGCCGCCACCACCAGCTCGGGCCAGGTCGCCTCGACGTGCACGGACGCGCCAGCAGCAAGGGAGGCACGGGCCCGGGCGAGCGCGGGCGCCCGCGCCTCGGCCATGGCCGCGGCGCTGTCGGGCACGACCTGCCCGTCGTCGGCGAGCGCATCCGACGTCCGCACCACGAGCTCGTGAATCAGCTCGGCCTTCCACGGCCCCCACGCCGTCGAACCGGTGGCCTTCGAGTCCGCCTCGGTGAGCGCGGCCAGCAATTCGAGGGTCGTCACGTCGCCCACGGCCTCGGCGACGGCGGCGATGGTGGCCGCGTCGGACAGATCCCGGCGGGTTGCCGTGTCAGGCAACAGCAGGTGGTGGCGCACGAGGTTGACCAACACGGCGACGTCAGCCTCGTCGAAGCCCATGCGCGCGCCGATGTTGGCGATGAGGGCGACGCCGGCGACGGTGTGGTCCCCCGGGTACCCCTTGCCGAGGTCGTGCAGAAAGGCGCCGACCAGCAGCAGGTCGGGACGCGACACCTGGCGGGTCAGCGCCGACGCCTCGACAGCCGCCTCGCACAGATGTCGGTCGACGGTGAAGCGGTGGTAGGCGTTGCGCTGCGGACGACTCCGAACTGCGGTCCACTCCGGGAGCACCCGCACGAGCAGGCCGTACTGATCGAGGGACTCGACGACCGGCAGGAGCGACGGGCCGCTGCCGAGGAGCGCCACCAGAGCGTGCCGGGCCTCGTCGGGCCACGGGTCTCCCGGCGGGGTGGCGGTCGCCGCCAGGCGATCGAGCGTCGGTCCGCTCAGCGGGGCGCCCGTGGTGGCGGCGACTGCCGCAGCGCGCAGGATCAGGGAGCGGTCAGTGGCCGGGGTTGCCTCCCCGGTCAGCACCACCTCGCCGTCACGCCGAGCCAAGCCCACGCCCAAGTGGTGGTCACCGCCGGCCCGTCGTCCGCCCGGGCCGTGAAGCCACGAACGCACGCGCCGCCACGCGTCGTCGCCCACGAAGGCGATGGTGCGAGCGGCCGAGGACACGGCCTGCATCAAGGCATCGGCGTCACCGTCGCCGTAGCGCAACGCGCTGGCGACGCTGTCCTGCTCCTGCAACAGCAAGCGGTCCGCCGCCCGGCCGGCGCGCCGGTGCAGCTCCACCCGGGCTGCGAGCAGCACGTCCCGAGGCGTCGCCAGCACACTGTCGTCGGCGTCGACGACGGGCGCCGCGAGCGCGGCCGCCCGGCGCGCGTGCAGGTCGCGCAGGCCGCCCCTTCCCTCCTTCAGGTCGGGCTCCAACAGGAACGCCACCTCGCCCGCCTTCTGCTGGCGCTCCTCGACCGCCTCCAAGAGCCGCGGCAGCGTGCGCTTCGCTCGGCGCCGCCACTGCGCCAGGGCCTGCTCCAGAAGCCCCTGGCCCAACCCCGAGTCGCCCGCGATCACTCGCCCGTCGAGAAGTCCGAGCGCCGCCTTCAGATCGTCAGCGGCGACGGCAAGGGCCTCCTTCGGCGTGCGCACGCTGTGATCGAGGGACAGCCCCGTGTCCCAGATCGGATACCAGAGGCGCTCGGCGACGGCCCCGACGTCCTTGCGGCCGCCGTGGAGCAGGACGAGGTCGACGTCGCTGTAGGGGCACAGTTCGCGCCGGCCCAGGCCGCCGACGGCGACGAGAGCGACGCCGTCCTCGTCACCCAACAGGTCGACCAACCACGACTCCACGAGGTCGGTGTGGGCCCGGCAGAAGGCGGCGCCGGTGAGGGTGCGATCGGCGAGAAGCCGTTCCCGCCGCCCGCGGAGGTCTTCTAGCGACGAGAGCTCAGAGGGCGTCGTGGCCCATCTCGCCGGTGCGGATCCGGGTGACACCGTCGAGGGGCATCACCCACACCTTGCCATCTCCGATCTTGCCGGTGCGGGCCGCGTCGGTGATGGCGGCGGCGATGCGCTCGGCATCCCCGTCGTCCGCGAGCACCTCGACGCGCACCTTGGGAACGAAGTCGACCGTGTACTCGGCGCCCCGATAGACCTCGGTGTGGCCTCGCTGGCGACCGAAGCCGCGCACCTCCGAGACCGTCATCCCGTGCACCCCGAGATCGGTGAGGGCTGCCTTCACGTCGTCGATCTTGAACGGCTTGACGATGGCGGTGACGAGCTTCATCAGATCCTCCCGATCGAGCCGAGCTCGCCGAACGAGTAGGCGGCTTCCGCGTGCTGGGTGAGGTCGAGGCCTTCGAGCTCCTCGTCGGGCGTACACCGCAGGCCGACGGTGGCGTCGACCACCTTTGCCAGGACCCACGAGACGACGAAGGTGAACACCAGGACGGAGACGACGGCGATCAGCTGCTCGCCCAGGAGATGGACGCCGCCGCCGAAGAACAGGCCATCGCGGCCTGCGGGGTTGACGTTGACGTCCGCGAAGAAGCCGAGCAGCAGAGATCCGATGATGCCGCCCGCCAGGTGGACGCCGACGACGTCGAGCGAGTCGTCATAGCCGAAGCGGAACTTCAGCTGGATGGCGAGGAAGCACAGGGCGCCGGCGATGAAGCCGATCCAGATGGGCGATGTCCCGCCGACGAAACCTGAGCAGGGTGTGATCGCCACCAGCCCGGCGACCGCACCGGACGCGGCCCCGAGCGTCGTGGCCTTGCCCTCCTTGATGCGCTCCATAACGAGCCAGCTGAGCATCGCCGCGGCCGCCGCCAGGTGGGTGTTCATGAACGCCTGAACGGCCGTGTGGTTGGCGGCCAGGGCCGAGCCGGCGTTGAACCCGAACCAGCCGAACCAGAGGATGCCCATGCCGAGCAGCGTGAACGGGAGGTTGTGGGGTGGCATCGCCTCCCGCGGCCACCCCTGGCGTTTGCCGATGACGAGCACAACGGCCAGGGCCGCGATGCCGGCGTTGATGTGGACCACCGTCCCGCCCGCGAAGTCGAGCGCGCCCCGCTTGAACAGCCAGCCCGAGGGGGCGAACACCCAGTGGGCGACTGGCGCGTACACGAGGATCGACCACAGGGCGAGGAACAGCACCCAGCCGCCGAACTTCATGCGGTCGGCCGTGGCGCCGGTGATGAGCGCGGGCGTGATGATGGCGAACATCATCTGGAAGGCGACGAACGCAAGCGCGGGGACGGCCAGCGCCTCAAACCCCGGCACCGTCCCGCTGAAGAGGCCTTTGAGCCCGACCAGGTCGAACCCGCCGATCAGGCCGCCGTGGTCCTTGCCGAACGCCAGGCTGAAGGCGACGAACGCCCACAGCACGCTCACCAAGCCCATGCAGAAGACGTTCTGCATGAGCATGCCGAGCACGTTCTTGCCTCTGACCATGCCGCCGTAGAAAAAGGCCAGGCCCGGTGTCATGAACAGCACCAGGGCCGCCGCCGTCAACACCCACGCGGTATCGCCCGCGTTGATCTGCGCCGCAAGAAGCATGCGTTGTCCTCCGCCTTGCCCGGAAAGCGTCGGGCCGGGAATTTAGTGCCGGCTCGTGCGCTCCTGCTGGACCGCGTCCCACGCCTTGCGGGCAGCCATCAGCACCGGGTCCCACACAGGGGCGAACGGCGGGGCGTAGGAGAGGTCGAGGTGCAGCAGGTCCTCGACGGTGAAGCGCGCGGTCAAGGCCGTAGCCAGGACGTCGATCCGTTTGGCCGCGCCCTCCTCCCCCACGATCTGCGCACCCAGGAGTTCGCCGCCGCCGGGCTGGCACAGGATCTTCACGCTGATGGGCTTGGTGCCGGGGAAGTAGCCGGCGCGTGTGGTGCTCTCGATGCGGCCGACGACGTAGCCGAAGCCGACCTGGGTCGCCTCCCGCTCGCTGAGGCCGGTGCGGGCGATCTCGGTGTCGCACAGCTTGGTCACGGCCGTGCCCACCACACCGGGGAATGTGGCATAGCCCCCACCGATGTTGACGCCGACCACACGGCCCTGCTTGTTGGCGACCGTGCCCAGGGCGACGTGCACCTTGCGGTGGGACACGAGGTGGAACGACTCGCAGCAGTCGCCCGCCGCCCACACGCCTTCCGCGCTCGTGCGCTGGCGGACGTCGACGGCGACTGCGTCGTGGGCGCCCAGCTCGATGCCCGCCTCGTTCGCCAACGCTGAGTTGGGCGTGACGCCCAACCCCAGCACGACGAGGTCGGCTTCGATCTCGCCGCTCGCGGTGTGCACCGTTTTGCCGTCGAAGCCGTCGACGCCATCGCCGACGTGCACCTCGATGCCGTGGCGCTCCATGGCCTGCCGGACCCGGGCGCCCATCTCCGGGTCCATGGTCGCGGCGAGCACTTCGGGTTCCCGCTCGACGACGGTGACGCTCGCGCCCCGCTTGACGAACGCCTCGGCGATCTCCAGCCCGATGTAGCCGGCGCCGACGACGACCACTCTGTTGGCGCCGATCTTCTTGGCGTGGGCCAACAGGTGGGCGCCGTCGTCGAGGGTCTGCACGCCGTGCACTTTCTCGTCGAGGAAGCCGGGCACCGGGGGCCGACGCGGGGTGGCGCCGGTGGCGACGACCAGCTGGTCGAAGCCCAGCCGGTACGTACGGGCCCCCTCGATGTCGCGCACCTCGAGCTCCCGGGCGTCGAGGTCGATCGCCGTCGCCTCGTGCAGGGGGCGAGCGTCGATGCCATTGGCGCGGTGCTGCTCGGGCGTGCGCACGACGAGCTCCTCGATGCTGTCGACGTCGCCCCCGATGACGTAGGGGATGCCGCACGCCGAGTAGCTCGTCCAGGGCCCCTTCTCGAGGGCGATGACGTCCAACGACGGCCGCAGCTTCTTGGCCAACGACGCCGCGGTCATCCCGCTGGCGTCGCCTCCGATGACGACCAGCCGCTCGCTTCGCTCGCTCACTGCTGCAGTCCCCTGTTCCACCACGCCGGATTGGTGCGTGCCTGCTCGCTGGCCCAACGGAAGTGGTGCTTGGCGGAGGCCCGCAACGGGAGAGCGTTCAGCACCCCGAGCGCGAACCAGCGGCGCGAGCCCTTCGGGACCTCGCCCAACAGCGCGCCGATGCTGGCCAGAGCCCAGAACCAGAGGATGGCGTTGTAGGCCGGGAGCTGTCGGGCCGAGAGCCCCTCGGCCTCGGTGAGCATTGGCAGGCCGCGCCGTGTGGTCCACGGCCAGATCGTGAAGTGCACGGCCATCCCTCCGAGCCCGGTTCCGGCGGCAAACGCCAGCGGCTTGTCGAAGCGCTCGGGGGCGCGGGCCGCAGCCCACGCCAGCGTCGGAAGGTTCACTGACCAGAAGGCGAGTGATCCGGGCAGGCCCATCTGCGGCTGCCAGACGAGGCCGACACCTGCGCTCAGCTCGTAAGTGTGGTGGGCGGCGGCACCGAGTGCGGTCAGGGCGGTGAGGGGCCGCCTCATTGCGCCAGGACCCGTTCTGCGACCTGTCCCGCAGTCAGGAGGTCGAACCCGCCCTCCTGGGCGCGACCGATGACCCGGTCGAACGCGGCGAGGCGGTCGTCGTCGGCGCCGGTGATGAAGCCGTGGCAGATGGTGACGAACAGGCCGCCCTTCTGGCCCACCTTCTCCAACGCCGACGTCCACTGACGCTCGACGTCGGCGGGTGGAGGCGGGGGATCGGCGAGGTAGTGGGCGCCGTCGACGCCGTTCCACACGAACGGCACCTGCGCCAGCCCCTCCTCCAGCACGGCCGCGCTCATACCGTCGCCGAGGCTGGCGTCGTAGCGGTACCCGAGGGTGACGAGGAGCTCGGCCGTGCGTTCCCCGCGAGCCCCACCCGGGGCCCGAAAGCCGAGCGGCGGGATGCCGGCCGCGGCCGCCAGCGCGTCAGTGGCCCGTCGGGCCAGCTTCTCCTCCTCGTCGGGGTCGAGGCTGTCCCACTGCTCGTGGGTCCAGCCGTGCATCCCGATCTCGTGTCCGCGCTCGACGATCTCGGCGACCTGTTTGGGCCGCTCCTCGCCGTGGCGGCCCTCGGCGAACACCGTCGTTGTCAGACCCCGGCGCTCGAACACCTCGAGGAGGCGCAACGTGCCGTCGTCGACGTGGTCGACGGTGAAGCAGGCCACGGGGCGCTCGCGCATGTGACAGAAGGTACGCCCGTTCAAGCGCGACAATTGGATCGTGGCTGTACGCCCCGACTGCCGGCACTACTCGACCCGCACCCTCCCGAGCGGCGAGGTCGTCGAGCGCTGCCGCGTCGACGCCAACGAGAAGTTCCCGTTCGCATGCCCCGAGGGCTGCCTGTTCTTCGAGCCCCGAGCCGTGAGCGACGCGGGCTGGACCCAGGACCGGCCCAAGCCCGACAGCTAGCCACAGCCCGTCAACCCATCGTTCTCGGGGTGGATAACGGGCTGTGGGGCCCGCTATCCAGCGCAAGAACGCAGTGGGGAGCGAAGATGGCTCCGTGGCGGCGCGCAGGATCGCACGAGGTCGGGGACCCCGGCGCTACACGCGGACGAGCACGGAGCTCGAGTTCACGCGGTTCGCGGGCCTGAGCGACGGCGTCTTCGCCATCGCCATGACGCTGCTCGTCGTGACGGTGGGTGAGCCGACGGTGAGCTCAGCGCGGATCAGCAGCGAGCTCAAGGGCCTGCTTCCCCAGATCGGTGCGTTCTTCCTGAGCTTCGCCGTCATCGGGCGCTACTGGCTGGCCCACCACGAATTCGTCTCGGTGCTCACCGAGGTCAACGGGCGCCTGCTGGCGAGCAACCTCCTCTACCTCGCGGTCGTGGCGTTCCTGCCGTTCACCACAGGGTTGCTCGGCGACTACAACGCCGTCCCGATGGTCGTGGCCGTGTACGCCCTGAACGTGGCCGCCATCAGCTCGATGGAAGTGGTGATGTTCGTGATCGCCCACCGCGGCGGCATGGTGGAACGGCCCCTGCCGGGAGACGTGTACCGCTACGCCATCCTCGAATCGACGGTCCCCGTCGTCGTCTTCCTCGTCAGCATCCCCCTCGCCTTCCTGCACCACTACGCCGCCTACGCGTGCTGGGCGTCGCTCCTGATCCTCGAGCCCATTGCTGCCCGCCGGCGCCCGGAGGACGCAGATCACTACTTGCCTTAGGCAAGCGCGGCGGGTACGTCGGCAAAGAACTCCGAGCGCACGAGCACGCGGTCACAGCCCGCCTCCTCGGCGGCTGCGATCACGTCGGCCATCGTGTGCCGGCAGAACCCGACGGTACGGGCCTGCACGAGGGGAATGACGTCGAGGACGCCGGGCCGGGTGAGGTCGAGCACGACGAGGTCGGCCTCCACCGCGGTCAGCTCCTCCGGACGAGCGACGAATGTGGCACCCGGCGCCGCGGCCGACACCTTGGAGCGGTCCATGAGGTCGGGGACGTAGGCCGCGACCTTCACGGGTTCACCTTGTGGCGCTGGAGGTGCTCGTAGGCCTTGGCGGCGCCCCACGCCAGGCCCACCTCGGCGAGTGCGGGGTCGACGTCGGCGAAGGTCGCGGGCGCCAGGTCGTAGAGATCGTCGGGGAACAGACGCTCCTGCTGCTCGTCGCGGCGCAGGGGCGGGACGCCGGCCGCGGCCAGGACTTCGGTCGGATACCGCACTGCGGCGCGCACGATCGAGAGTGGCGTGGTGCGCTGGTCGTCGATGTCGGCCGCAAGTAGCGAGCGGACCTCGGGGCCGACGTCAGTCGCCGCCCGCCGCCCGGCCTCGGCCGCCTGCCGCCGGACGTCGTCATCGACCGAGCCCTTCCACGCCGTCATCACCCGCGCCACCGACCGCTCCACCCACCCGGGAAGGGCCGCCTCGATGGCCGCAGCGAGGGCGGCGGCGTGTTCCTGCACACCATGCATGCTACGGGCCGCCGATTATCCTCCTGCCGTGGAACGAGCACGCAAGTGGGCGGTTGTCGTGCTCGTCGCGTTCGCACTCGCGGTCGCGTTCTGGGGAACGAGATCGTGGACCGACACAAAGCCGCTGGTACCGCCGCCCGGTGTCAAGCAACAGGTGGCTGACACTGTCAAGTACGAGTGCGGCGCCTTGTGGGGCAGTGCCAGCGTGCACGGTCCCACCTCGACGCCTCGGCCCGTCGTCGGGAAGCCGTGTGGCCAGCGCGAGGCGCGCCGCCGCCTGGCGTTCGCCGACATCATCCTCGCGGTCGTCGGGATCGGCTACTTGACCTTCGGCCGGCGCTCGACGCACGAGCACCCGTCGCTGGACCCCGTCACTCCGTAGCCGCCGGCGCGTTGAGAATCCGCGCCCTCTCCGTGTTCGAGGGCGTCGTCTACCACTGCTACGCCATCGACACCGCCAACCCGTGCCGGCCGACGCTCGAGGTCGAGGCCATCACGCGCGAGGGCGACGTCGACCAGGGTCCGCTGCTGGTGACTGCCGCCGACTACTTCAGGATGGTGGGGCAGGAGGCGGCGGAGGGGTGCCTGGAGGAGCTGCGGCGGCGGGGGCGGCTGGTGGAACACCAGGGGGTGACCCACCTTCGGTTCCCGACGTGGACGCCGGTGGTTGAGGACTGACGTCCTCGTCCCAGCGCACGGCCAGCAGGTGGCGGGGCTGGGACAGGCCCCGGAGCTCGCGCAGGCCCCGGTCCTCGAAGCGCAGCTCGCCCCCGAGGTAGTCGGCGACGGGCTCGGTGACGAGGATCTCGCCGGGCTTGGTCTCAGACGTGACGCGCGCCGCCACGTTCACGACGCGGCCGACCAGGTCGCCGTCGTCCTCGACGGCCTCCCCCGCGTGGATGCCGATGCGCACCTCGAGCGGGAAGTCGGTGTCGTGCCGCGTCTGGGCGATCTCCTTCTGCATGTCGACCGCGCAGAGCACGGCTTCGGCGGGCGTCGGGAAACGCCCGAGGCAGCCGTCGCCCTGGGTCCCGACCACCTGGCCGCCGTGGGACACGAACAGGCTGCGCACCAGGTCGCGGTGGCCCGATAGGAGGCGGCTCCACTCGTCGTCACCCAGTTCCTCGGTGAGCCCGGTCGAGTTGGCGATGTCGGTGAACATCACCGTGACCCACTTGCGCTCCGGTCCCGACGGCGGCTTGGGCGTCTCCACGCCCTGGTTCGGCCCGCGGCGCTGCATCCGCTCCTGGCGACGCTCGGCCTTGGCCGCGTGCGCCTGGCGGTGCAGCTCATGCGCGGCACGGCGTGCTTCACGGGCCATCGCCCTGCGGCGGCGCCGCGCCCGGCCACCAAACAGGCCGACGGCAAGCACTACGCCCAAGTGGATGACGATCGCCGCGCCCCACGAGAGCAACACCCACACCGGCCAAAAGTCGTACTGGTCCCAGGTCGTCGGGTTCTTGGCGATGAGCGTCAGCTCGTGTGCAGTCCCCCCCGTGAGCAGCCAGATACCGACGCACAGCCCACTGACGGCCGCATAGCAGAAGAGGTCGATGACAAAGCCGGCGATACCGAAAGCCTACGACTCCACTACGTCGCCGAGCCGGTCCACTTGGACGCCGGCGTTCTCCAACCACTCGATGGCGCGTTCGATGGCGCTGTCCTCGCCGCCGATCTCGCACACGATCCAGCCGAAGCGCTCCTCGACGTTCGCCCTGCGGATGTTGGGCATCACGTTGAACTCGCGCACGACGCGCGCGAGCAGCGGCTGGCGAACCAGGTGCTCGGGGAAGGTGAGCTTCACGCGCACGCTGGTCAAGACAGGTCTCCATTCAGGTTCCCCGAGCGGAACCCTTCGAGGTCGAGGGTGACATAGCGGTAGCCGGCGTCTCGGACGACGGCCACGATCTCCTCACGGCGTTCGAGGGCACGAGCCAGCTCGTCCACCTCGAGCTCGAGGCGGGCGACGTCGCCGTAGTGGCGCACGCGCAGCTGGCGGAAGCCGAGGGCGCGCAGCGAGGACTCGGCCCGGCCGACTCGATCCAGAACCTCGAACGTGACCGGCGTGCCGTACGGGACGCGCGAGGCCAGGCAGGCGGCCGCCGGCTTGTCCCAGGTGCGAAGCCCCAGGGCCTTGGAGGCCGACCGCACGTCGGCCTTGGTGAAACCGGCGTCCACCAACGGGAACGAGGCCCCCCGTTCGGTCGCGGCCTGCTGGCCGGGGCGGTGGTCGCCGAGGTCGTCGACGTTGGTGCCCAGCACGATCGTGGCGCCCTCGGCCGCCGCCACCGGCGCGACGACATCCATGAGCTCGGCCTTGCAGTGGTAGCAGCGGTCGCCGTCATTGGCCACGTACGCGGCCCGCTCGAGCTCGTGGGTGTCGACGCCCTGCCAGCGCAGGCCCCACTCGCGCGCCAGCGCCTCACAGTCGGATCGCTCCTCGCCGAGCAGCGACGGCGACACCGCGGTCACGGCCAACGCTCGCGACGGGCCCAACACGTCGTTGGCCACCCACGCCAGGAAGGCCGAGTCGGCGCCGCCGCTGAACGCGACGACGACACGGTCGAGCTCCTGGAGGCGGCTCCGCAACAAGGCCAGGTCACCCATCGACGACCTCCAAACGGATGCGCTTGTTGCCTTTGCCCTTGGACTCGGTCTTGGTCACCCGGATGCGCCCCACCTCCGACGTCGAGGCCACGTGGGTGCCGCCGTCGGCCTGCTTGTCGAGCCCGACGATGTCGACGACGCGGATCTCCCGTACCGACTCGGGAATGAGGTTGACCTTGGTGCGGATGAGGTCCTCGTCGGCCACCGCCGTGTCCCGGGGCAGGAACGACACCTCGATCTTGTGGTCGGCGACCAGCTCCGCGTTGACGAGCTCCTCGACGCGGGGCCCGAAGCCCTCAGGCAGGGGATCGAACTCGAAGTCCATGCGGGCCGACAGCGGCTCCATGTTGCCGCCCGTCACCGCCTTGCCCCACTCGTTCCAGATCACGCCGCAGAGCACGTGCAACGCCGTGTGGGTGCGCATCAGGGCGTGGCGCCGCTCCCAGTCGACCTCGCCCTCGACCTCCTCGCCGACGGCCGGTAGCACGCCACCCTCGGAGAGCGTGTGCCAGACGACGTCGCCCTCCTTGCGCACGTCGACCACCGTGCACCCGGCGAGAGTCCCGGTGTCGTGCGGCTGGCCCCCGCCCGTCGGATAGAAGGCCGTGCGGTCCAGTGCCACCCGGTGCCCGTCGGCGTCGACGTCGACGACCCGGGCGGGGAACGAACGCAGGTAGGCATCGGTGAGATACAGCAGGTCGGTGGCGGCCATGTAGGCGTGATTCTGCCGCGCTGTGCCATAGTTCCGCCCCACAAGGGGCGGAGAAAGAGAGGAATGGCGGATGGTGCGGCGGCAGAAGAGCGGGCTCGGCTGGGTCGTGGTCCTAGTCGCAGCGATGGCGATGGTCGCGGCCGCGTGCGGCGGCAGCAGCAACAAGAGTTCCAGCGGCAGCACTAGTGGGAAGACGACGGTGGCATTCGCCTTCGTCGGGCCCCTCACCGGGCCCAACGCCAACCTGGGCATCAACAGCCGGAACGGCGCGGCAGTGGCGGTCAAGGCGGCCAACGCCGCGCAGAGCAAGTACAACTTCGTCCTCAAGGACTACGACACCCAGGGCGACCCGGCCCAGGCGCCCGGCCAGGCGGCCAAGTACATCGGCGACAACCAGGTCGTCGCCGTGGTCGGCCCCACCTTCTCGGGTGAGACGAAGGCCGTGCTGCCGTCGCTGAACGACGCCGGTCTGGTCATGGTGAGCCCGTCGGCCACAAACGTGCAGCTGCCGACGGTCGTCCCCAATACCAAGGTCTTCCACCGCGTCATTCCCGACGACGACGTCCAGGCCCAGGGCGTCGCCAGCTACATCGAGAAGAAGCTCAAGCCCAAGACCGTGGCCCTGATCAACGACAACAGCGACTACGGCAAGGGTCTGTGGGACGGCGTGCTCAAGGACCTCGACGCGGCCGGCATCAAGTCGACGGTCACCGACAGCGTGCAGCCGGGCGGCACCGACTACTCGGCCGCCGTGAACAAGGTCAAGGCCGGCAACGTCGATGTCGTCTTCTACGGCGGCTACTACTCGGACGCCGGCCGCCTCAAGAAGCAGCTCAGTGACGCCGGGGTCAAGGGCACGTTCATCAGCGGCGACGGCTCGCTCGACCCGGGCTTCATCGTGTCGTCGGGCGCGGCCGGCGGCGAGGGCGCCCTCATCACCTGCCCGTGCAAGCTGGCCACCACTGACGCGGGCGGCGACCTCGGCAAGTTCGCCACCGACTACAAGACGGAGTGGAGCAAGGATGCGGGTACGTACTCGTCGGAGGGCTTCGACACCGCGAACATCCTCATCAAGGGCGTCGAGGCCGGCAACACGACCCGGGCCAAGGTGCTCGACTACGTGAACACGCTGCAGACCACGGCGTACACCGGCATCTCGAAGTCGATCCAGTTCGAGACCAGCGGCAACGTGAAGAGCGGCGACGTCTTCGTCTACGAGGTGAAGGGCGGCAAGCTCACGCTTCTCGGCTCCGCCGTCGACCTCACCAAGTAGGCCCAAAGCAGTATCGGCTCTGACAGGGGGCGCCTCGGGCGCCCCCTGTCGTGTTTCCGGAGGAGACCCGAGATCCAAGCCTGCTTCAGCTGCCTGTACCACCAGTTCTGGCCGCAGACGATCGACGGCCTGACTCTGGGCTCGATCTACGCCCTCATCGCCCTCGGCTACACACTCGTGTACGGCGTGCTGCGCCTCATCAACTTCGCGCACTCCGAGATCTTCATGATCGGGATCTTCAGCAGCCTGTTCGCCATGCACGCCTTGGGCGTGCAGCCGTCGGACCCGGCCAAGACCGGCTTCGCGCTCGTCGCCGTGCTGCTGTTCGCCACTCTCGCGGGCATGCTCGGCAGCGGAGCGGCCGCGGTGGCCATGGAGCGCATCGCCTACCGCCCGCTGCGCAAGCGCAACGCCCCCCGCCTGGCCGCCCTGATCACCGCCATCGGCATCTCGCTGTTCCTGCAGGAGTTGTTCGCGGCCCGCTACGGGCGCGACGTGCTCGCCTTCCCCCGAGTGCTCGACAAGACCCAGCTGTTCTCCTTCGGCGGCGCCAACATCCGCACCGACAAGGTGCTCGTCGTCGTTTCGGCCCTGGTGCTGATGTTCGCCCTCGACCGGTTCGTCAACACCACCCGCCTCGGGCGCGGGATCCGGGCCGTGGCCCAGGACCCCGAGACGGCCTCGCTCATGGGCGTGAACATCGACCGGGTCGTCATCGTCACCTTCCTCCTCGGCGGCCTGCTGGCCGGCGCGGCCGGCGCCCTCTACGGCATCTTCTTCGAGACGGCGCGCTTCGACATCGGGTTCATCCCCGGGATCAAGGCGTTCACGGCCGCGGTGCTGGGCGGCATCGGCAACATCCGCGGCGCGCTCGTGGGCGGCCTGCTGTTGGGACTGCTCGAGAACTGGGGAGCGACCGTGCTCGGCGGCCAGTGGAAGGACGTCTTCGCCTTCACCGTGCTCGTCGTCGTGCTCATGTTCCGGCCGACGGGGATCTTGGGCGAGGCCCTGGGACGGGCGCGCGCATGAGCGAGCGAATCAATAAGCAGAGCGTCTCTGGCTCAGAGGCGCCGCCGAAGGCGGCCCGATGAGCCGGTTCGCAGCCGGAGCAGCGGCGGTCCGCCGGCGCGTCGCCGTCGTCGACCCGGTCAGCCGGTGGTGGGCCCGCCTGCCCAAGTGGGCCAAGGCCCTGGTGCTGCTGGCCCTCCTCGCGTTCGCCATCGTCTACCCGCGTGGCCTGTCGAGCTACTGGCAGAGCGTGCTGTTCTTCCCCGTCGGCATCTACATGGTGCTGGCTCTGGGCCTGAACATCGTCGTCGGCTTCGCGGGACTGCTCGACCTCGGGTATGTCGCCTTCTACGCCATCGGCGCCTACACCACGGCCAAGCTGACGACCACGGCCCACTGGTCGGCGTGGCAGGCGATCCCCATCGCCATCGCCATCTGCATGCTGGCGGGCGTCATCCTCGGCACGCCCACGCTGCGCCTGCGGGGCGACTACCTGGCGATCGTCACCCTCGGCTTCGGCGAGATCGTGCGCATCGCGGCGCAGAACACCGGCTCGCTGGGCGCGGCCCGCGGCATCACCGGGATCCCCCATCCGACGAGCGTCGGCAACCTCCACTTCAAGTTCGATCCCCTGCCCTACTACTACCTGGCCCTTGGCGCCGTCGTGCTCGCAGTCGTCGTCTCCGTGAGACTCACCCATTCGCGGGTCGGGCGCGGGTGGGATGCCATCCGCGAGGACGAGGACGCGGCCGAGGCCATGGGGGTGCCGAGCTTCAAGTGGAAGCTGTGGGCGTTCGCCATGGGCGCGGCCACCGGCGCCCTGGGCGGCTGGCTCTACGCCAGCAAGGTCAGCTACATCAACCCCGACAACTTCCCCTTCTTCTTCTCGGTCATCGTGCTGGCCGCCGTCGTCCTCGGCGGCATGGGGTCGATCCCGGGCGTGCTGGCCGGTGCCTTCGCCATCGCCTTCATCCCCGAGTACCTGCGCAACGCCGCGGCCGGCCGGACGATCACCAGCTGGCTGAACACGATCACCGGCGGCCACGCCCATGACGTCACCGAGTACCGCGTGCTGCTGTTCGGCGCCGCCCTCGTCGTGATGATGGTGTTCCGACCACAGGGCCTCTTACCCAGCCGCCAGCGGGCGGCCGAGCTGAGCGAGCCGGGCGAGGAGGAACGACTGGGCGCCGAGCCCGAGCCGACCGACGTCGACGAAGGCCCCGTCGACGACGAGGCCGAATCCCGGATCACCGCCGAAGCGGCGAAGGCGGCCGGCACCGACATCGGTATCGAGATTGTGGCCGCCGAGACCGTGCTGCAGATCGAGGACCTCACGATCGAGTTCGGCGGACTGACGGCGCTCCAAAACGTGTCGCTCGAGGTCCGGCGCGGCCAGATCTTCGGCATCATCGGCCCCAACGGCGCCGGCAAGACGACGTTGTTCAACTGCATCACCGGCGTCTTCCATCCGACCTCCGGCGACATCCGCCTGAACGAGGTGTCGATCCTCGGCAAGGCGCCGCACCGCATCACCGAGGCGGGCGTGGCCCGCACCTTCCAGAACATCCGCCTGTTCCCCAACGTCACCGCGCTCGAGAACGTCGTCGTCGGCACCGACGCTCGCCACAAGACGAGCGTGCCCGGCGCCCTCATCGGCTCGCCCCGCCACCGGCGCGAAGAGCGTCAGGGTCGACAGGAGGCCCAGCGCCTGCTCGACTACGTCGGCATCGGCCGGCGTGCCGGTGATCTCGCCCGCAACCTTCCCTACGGCGACCAGCGCCGTCTGGAGATCGCCCGGGCCATCGCCACCGGACCGAGCGTCCTACTCCTCGACGAGCCCGCCGCGGGCATGAACCCCTCGGAGAAGGAAGCGCTCACCCGCCTCATCCGTCGCATCCGCGACGGCGGCTTGACCGTCGTTCTCATCGAGCACGACGTGCGCCTGGTGATGAGCGTGTGCGACCGCGTCGCCGTCCTCGACTTCGGCGAGAAGATCGCCGAAGGCCTGCCCGCCGACGTCCAGCAGGACCAGCGCGTGATCGAGGCCTACCTCGGGGTGGCGACCGATGCTCCTTGAACTCGAGGACGTCCACGTCCACTACGGCAAGGTCGAGGCGCTCAAGGGCGTGTCGTTGACCGTGGACGAGGGCGAGATCGTCACCCTCATCGGCGGCAACGGCGCCGGCAAGTCCACGACCCTCAAGACAATCTCCGGACTCCGCCGTGTCACCAGCGGGCGCATCACGTTCAAGGGCGACGACATCGTCGGCGTCCCCGCCCACCGCCTGGTGGAGCGCGGCATCTCCCAGGCGCCCGAAGGCCGGGGCATCTTTCCGGGCATGACCGTCACCGAGAACCTGGAGATGGGCGCGTACGCGCGCGGTGGCGGGCGCGCCGCGTTGACCGACGACTTCGACCGCGTGCTCCAGCTCTTCCCCCGGCTCAAGGAGCGCGCCAAGCAGCCGGGCGGCACGCTCTCGGGCGGCGAGCAACAGATGCTCGCCATCGGACGCGCCCTCATGGCGCGTCCCACCGTGCTCCTCCTCGACGAGCCGTCGATGGGTTTGGCGCCCATGCTCGTCGCCCAGGTGTTCTCCACGATCACCGAGATCAACCAGCAGGGGACGACCATCCTCCTGGTCGAGCAGAACGCGGCCCAGGCCCTGCAGCGCGCGCACCGGGCCTATGTCCTCGAGACCGGCCACATCGTGAAGTCGGCCGACGCCCGCGTGCTCCTCGAGGACGACTCGGTGCGGGCGGCGTACCTCGGCGGCGACGTCAGCGGCTAACGGTTTACGGCGCGTGCCCGCGTAGCCTTCGTGCATGGCGGACATGGCAGCCATCGCGTCAATCGTCTCGGCCGGCGGCACACTCGTCCTCGCCGTCGCAACCTTCGGTGCCGTGCGCTCGGCCAACACCGCGGCCCGCACCGCCGAGCGCTCGCTGATGGCCGGCCTTCGCCCCCTGCTCGTGCAGGGCCGGGTCGGCGACCCGCCCGCCAAGCTGCTGTGGCAGGACCGCCACACAGCCAAGATCGACGGCGGCCGGGCCTACGCGGAGGTCGGCGACGACGTCATCTACCTGGCGATGACGCTCCACAACGTGGGCTCGGGAATCGCCCTTCTCAACTGCTGGTACGTCTACGCCGAAATGGCGTTCAGCGACATCCCGCACGCCGAGCTCGACGAGTTCACCCGTCTGACCATCGACCTCTACATCCCCGCCGGCGACGCCGGCTATTGGGAATCGGCCGTCCGGGACGTGGCAAACCCGTCCTACGAACCGCTCGCCAAGGCCGTCGACGCGCGGGAGCCGTTCTCCGTCGACCTCCTCTACGGCGACCAGGAGGGCGGCCAGCGCACGATCAGCCGCTTCACAATTCTGCCGTTCGGCGAGGACGGCTGGTACTGCCAGGCCGTGCGCCACTGGAACCTCGACCGGCCCGACCCCCGCCCCAGGCCCGACAGCTAGGTCAGGCCGGCGCGGCGGCGTCGCTTCTTGGCCGTGCCGAAGGTGTTCGCCGCCCGCGCCACCAGGTCGACGGCGACGGCCGCAAGCTCGTCGGGAACCGAGTCGGGGTCGAGTGCCTTCTGGTGCCAGAGGCCGGAAAAGATGGCGATGTAGAGGGACGCCAGGTCCTCGACGGGGAGCGGCGGGTCGACACCGTCGGCGTCGAAGTGAGCGCGCAGGAGATCGACCACGTGCTCGTGCACCGCCCGGTTCCCCGCACGGAGCCCTTCGAGGACGCCGGGGTTGCGGAGCGCGTACAAGTCGAACTCAGTCGTCAGCGCCCAGCTCTGGGTGAGATCCGTCTGGAGCCGCAGGTAGACGTCGGCCAGGGCGGCGATGTGCTCCGATGCCGTCTGGCCCTCGCCGTCACCCACCTCGGCGTAGGCGTCGACCATCGAATCGCCCTGCTGACGGATGAGGGCGAGGAAGAGCTCGTCCTTGCTGGCGAAGTTGGAGTACACGGCGCCCTTGGAGAAGCCGGCGGCGTCGGCGATCTGGTCGAGCGTCGCGGCGTGGAAGCCCTTCTCCGCGAACACCTGGGCGGCCGCAGCCAGCAGGTGCGAGCGGGTCAGCTCGCGGCGCTTGTCTGGCGTCAGGCGTTCGAGGGGCATCGGTCACACCACCTTGTCATCCCAGTCAGTATGGCTCATACTCACTGGTATGTCGGATACCCTTCCGCCCGGACCGCCCCTCCCGGGGGTGGTGCAGACCCTGGCGTGGGGGCTGCGCCCACAGTCGTTCTTCGAGCGCTGCCGGCGCCGCTACGGGGCGACCTTCACCATGTGCTTCTACGACGGCAGCGACATCGTGGTCCTCAGCCGGCCGGAAGACATCCGCGCCCTCTTCGCCCTGACCGCCGACCAGTTCGAGACCGGGCAGGACAACGCCGAGATGCTCGAGCCCTTCCTCGGCCGGCGGTCATTACTCGCCCTCGACGGCGACGCCCACCGCGACGAGCGGCGTCGTCTGCAGCACGCCTTCCGCTCCGAGCGCCTCGATGCCTACCGCCAGATCGTGGTCGACGCCACCCTCGCCGAGATGGCGGCGTGGCGAGCCGGCTCCCAGGTCCGCCTCCATGACACCACGCGCACGATCGCCCTCGAGGTGATCCTCCGGGCGGTGTTCGGCGCCGAGGAGGGACGCGAGTTGCAGGGCCTGCGCGACGCCCTCTGCCCCTTCCTCGAGGACAGCACCGGATCGCTGCTCATTCTCATCCCGCAGTTCCGGCGCGACCTCGGCGGACGCAGCCCATGGAGCCGGTTCGTCCGCCAGCGGGCGGCCGTGCACCGTGAAGTCCTGACGCTGGTCGCCCGCCGCCGAGCCCACGACGACGTCAGTGAACGGACCGACATGCTGTCTGCCCTGCTCGAGGGCACCGACGACGACTCCCTCGTCCTCGACGAACTGATGACGCTGTTGCTTGCGGGCCATGACACGACGGCGACCGGCCTGGCGTGGGCCTTCGATCTCTTGCTCCACCACCGAGCCGTACTCACGCGCCTGCGGTCGGAGCTGGCGTCGGGCAACAACGACTACATCGACGCCGTCATCCACGAGTCGCTGCGCCTGCGCCCCGTCGTCGGCGAGGTCGGGCGAAAGCCGCTCGCCCCCTTCACCTGCTCGGTGGGCGAGCTTCCAGCGGGCACTCCGCTCGTGGCCAGCATCTATCTGGCCCACACCGACCCCGAGCGTTACCCGGAGCCCTTCGCCTTCCGGCCCGAGCGCTTCCTCGACGGTGGGCCCGTCGACCTGGCGACCTGGCTGCCCTTCGGCGGTGGCGTTCGCCGCTGCCTGGGCGCCGCCTTCGCCACCCTCGAGATGCGCGAAGTCGTGCGGACAGTCGTGTCCAACTCCGACTTGCGAGCGGCGTCGCCCGAGATGGACAAGCCCAAACGACGGGCCGTCACCCTCATGCCCAGGCAGGGCGCGCCGGCCGTCGTCGTATCCGTCGACGACTACGCAGCCGACGTCAGCTCGCGGCGGCCAACCGGGAGAGCGCTTCGGTCACCGACGACACCGGGATGACGGGGATTCCGGCGCCTGCCGCGTCGCCCGCATTCGACACCGGCGTGAGGAGCAGTTGGGCGCCGGCCCGTCGCGCACCGATCGCCTTCAGACCCACGTAGGCGACGGGCTTGACGTGACCGCCGCTGTCGACCTCGCCGGTGGCGGCGATGGTCCGACCCCGGGCCCAGTCGGCGCCGCTCACCATGTCGTCGATCGCCAACGCGTAGATGAGCCCGGCCGACGGCCCCACCACATCGCGGTGCCGGAATCGGACGGTGAAGGGGGGTCGGACCGGCGCCCCGAGGGTGGCGGCGGCCGCAGCGGCCGCATCCCGCTGGCTCTGATCGAACTCGGCGTAGAGCTCGCGGCGGACGTCGGCCGTGGTGGCGGGCACCGTCTGGTTCACGCGCTCGATCGTCCTGCCGCCCCCGATGTCGGCCATGGCGAGCCCGAGAAGGGAGGGCCGGTCGGCGCGCACGGTGAGGAGGAGGTACCGGCCGTGGGGCGCGTGCACGGGGACGCCGGAGACGACGAGATCGTGGGAGACGTCGATCACCGGGCCCGGTCGGACGATGGCGAACGGCGGGTGATAAAGCGTTGCGGCTCCCAGGAGGAAGGCGAGGATCGCGGCGGCGACAACGGCGCGCCGGGCGCGGTTGGGAGGCCCCGGTGGAGGTGGCGGCGGCGCGATGCGCAGCCGAGGTTGGGCGAGGCCCAGCGATCGCATCGATCCCCACCCGAGCGGGCCGGCGCTCGGAGTCGGCGTCGGCCACGGCGCCCGGGGAACTGTCGACGGAACCGTCGAGCAACGGCGCGCGGCGCGGATGCCTTTCGCACGCTCCGCCCGGGCGAGCGCCACCATCTCGGGCTGGCGCGCCAGTGATGCGGCCAGGTCCTCCCGGATACACGCCACGTCGTCGACCAGGGGATGAAAGCGCTGGCAATCGATCACACACGCCTGGACGGGTGTGATCGCCCGCAGCGTCGCCGGATGCATGCCCCGGCCCAGCAACGGGACCTCGCCGTAGTGGTCGCCGCCGCCGACGACGCCGAGCGGCGTGCCGTCGCGTGCGAGCGACGCGCAACCGCCGAAGATGAGCAAGAACCACTTCGCGGTGCGGCCCTGTTCGGCGAGCACGTCGCCGGGCTCGAACGTCACCTCGTCGGCCACCGATGCAACGCGCCGGATGACACGCGCCGGGCAGCGGGCCAGCAACGGATGGCTCTGGAGCAGCAGCCGCTTGGACTGGTCCCGTTGGCGGTCGTGGACGGCGTCGGTGATCGTGCCCACAACAGCGCCCTAGAACCCGCTCTTGTCCATCTGCTCGCTCACATACTGCTGCCTCGTCCCGTCGAGTTCCAGCAGTCTGTTCATGGTAAACCGAGAACTTAATTAAGAACAACCCTCAGGGTATGGCCGCCACGCTCGAGGCTCCCCGTCCTGACTTTCGTGCGCGAACACCGGATTATTGGGCATTGACGCACGAAAGTCGCAGGGCCCGGGGGGCGGGGCCCGGGGGGGCGGGGGCGGCTAGGTCAGGCCGACGCGGTCGAGAACCTCGTCGGGGAGGCCGATGAGGCCGGTGACGAAGGGGCCGAAGTCGGCGTAGACGGCCGAGCCCTCGTCGAAGCGCATGCGGTACACGCACTCCTTGAGGTCGACGGGGTCCTCGGCGAAGAGGGTGACGCCCCATTCCCAGTCGTCGAGGCCGACCGAGCCGGTGATCAGCTGCAGGATCTTGCCCGCGAACTGCCGGCCCACCTTGCCGTGGCCGTACATCAGCTCCTTGCGCTGCTCGAACGGCAGCGTGAACCAGTTGGCGTCTCCCTCGCGCTTCTTCGACATCGGGTAGAAGCAGACGGCCGTCTTGCCCGGCGGGGGGAGGTGGGGATGCAGACGGGCCTCGAGGGTCTCGGGCGGGAGCTCCTTGGAGTACTCGCTGACCTCGGTCAGGGACACGTAGGAGTCGGCGAAGTCGAGGCCGGCCTGGCGCAGCTCGGTCTGGAACTGCTGCAGGCGCCACAGGTCGGGGCCGATCGCCATGAAGCCCAGGTCGGCCTTGTGGCCGAGCACTGCGAAGGGGATGACCTGATGGTCGTCCTCCTGCGCGGACTTGATCGCGGCGAGCACGGCCTGGCGGTCGGCGTCGTCGCCGACGACGCAGAACAGGTGCAGGCAGCCCCAGCCTTCCGAGGGAGTAACAGGTTCGACCACGGGGCCGAGCCTATGGCTGTGTCAGCTGCAATTGGCCAGGCGCCGGCCGAGGCGACGGATGCGACGACGGGTGTTGGCCTGCGCCCGGAGCCGAGCCTGCCGATCAGCAGCGAGCAAGTGGGAGATCGAGGGGTGCGTGTACGTCATGCCGATACGACGAGCCCGCCAGCGCGAACTCATCGGCTGTCATCGGTCTCCGATGCCTGGAAGCGCCGTCAGCTTTCCGCGTACAGGTCGACGACATCGCCGGCGACGCGCGCCATATCAGCACGCAGCTCACTCGGCTCGACCACGACCACGTCGGCACCGAGGCCAAGCAATTGCGTGCGCGCCTCGGCGAGGGAAGCGAAGACAAGCTCCAGCTGCCGCCAGCCGTCGGCGTCTGGCTCGACCTCGAGGGTCTGGGAGCGCACGCCCTCGCCGAGGTGGGCGGGCAGGCGGTCGACGGCTGTCGGTGAGACGCGCACACGAACGACGGCGCGGCCCCGTTCCGCTTCGAACTCGGCCAGGTGGGCGGCCCAGTACTCGACCAGGTCGAAGTCGTCAGGCCGGTTAGCTCGCTTCTGCACTTCGGTGGCCTCCAGGACGCGCGACACCCGGTAGGTCACGTCCCACTTCCCCGACAGTGCTGCCAGGTACCACTGCCCGGCCTTGAGCACGAGCCCCAGCGGGTCGACGGTGCGCTCGACGACCTGGTTGTCGCCGCGCACGTAGCGCACGTCGAGGCGGTGGTCGTTCCACAGGGCCCGGGCGATGACCGGCAGCCACGGCAGGTCGCGGGGCTCGCGCTCCCAGCCCGCGGGGTCGACGTGCACGCGTTGGCGCACCCGCTCGGCGTGGGTGCGCCCTGCCGGGGAGAGGGTGGCCATGAGCTTGCGGTGGGCGCCGTCGAGGGCGGGTCCCAGGCCCAGCTCGTCGAGGGGACCGGGCGTGCCCATGAGGAAGAGCGCCTCGGCTTCGCCGGCGGTCAGTCCGGTGAGGTTGGTGCGGTAGCCCTCGATCAGGCGGACACCGCCCTGAGCGCCGCGCTCGGCGTACACCGGCACGCCCGCCGCGCCTAGCGCTTCGAGGTCGCGGTAGATCGTGCGGGTCGACACTTCGAGCTCGCGGGCGAGGGCGGGCGCCGACATCCCACCGCGCGCCTGCAGCAACAAGAGAATGGCCACCAGCCGGTCGGCCCGCACTGATTCTCGAGCGTATCCGCCATACCTGACAGAGGGTGTCAGGTATGGCGTCGTATGGTCATGAGGTGCTGCCGTCGACCCCCGAGTTCCTCGCCGCCGAGGTCGCCCACCGCCGGCGCTCGCTGCAGCGGGCGGCCGTCCCCCGCCGTCGCCATCGCCTGCGCGTGTGGGCCGGCATGGCTCTGGTGCGGCTCGGTTTGGTGTTGGTTCGACCCGGCTGGGATCGGCCCTCGGCACTCTGGGGATCGATCGAGCCCCTGTAGGGCCCTGTAAGGGCCGAGACATCACGGATCTCGCGGCACCCGGGGTTGATGACGCCGGGTGGCGCTGCGGTAAGGATGGAGTATGCGGTGGCGAGTCCTCGCCGGCGTACTCCTCCTCGCTGCCCTTGCTCCCGCACCGGCGGCGCGGGCGGCCGTACCCGTGCTCGTGATTGACGGCAAAGGGTGGGGCCACGGCGTGGGGATGGCCCAGGACGGCGCCTTTTGGATGGGCAAGGCGGGCCAGAGCACGCCGCAGATCCTCGGCCACTTCTATCCGGGCACGTCGATCGGCCACGCCAGCGGCACCATCTCCGTCGCCGTCCTCGACGTGCCCAACCGGGACACGATCGTCACCTTCCCGAGCGGCGGCGAGGTGCGCGACGCGGAGTCGGGAACCCAGTCGCCCGGCTTCCCGGTAAGCGTCGGCGCCGCTGGGTCGGTGCACGTGTGGTTCGACGGTGCCTACCACGCCCAGGCCGTCGGCGGCGGCCAGCGGGCGGCATCGGCACCGTCCCCGTCGCCGTCGCCGTCGCCGTCCCAAGCGCGGCTCACGTCGTACCAGGTGCCGACGAGCATCCCCCAGCCCACGAGCACCACGACGCCGCTGCTGCCGACGACAAGCATCGCCCCGAAGCCGACGACACCCACCACCCGTCCGCCGACGACGGCGCCCCCGCCCACACAACCACCTCCGGCGCCGCCGGCTGCCGTCGCCACGTCGGGCCGCCCGCTGTGGTCCGTCCCCGCCAACGGTTCGGTGACGTCGCTGCCGGCCAAGGGCCGCCAGTACCGGGGTGTGATCTCCATGACCGCCACCGGCCCGTTGCACTTCGTCAACCACATCGACGTCGAGCAGTACCTGCGGGGAATGGGCGAGGTGCGCAACCCGAGCTGGCCCCAGGCCTCGCTGAAGACCCAGGCCATCGCGGCCCGGACCTACGCGCTGCGGTCCCTCGGCGGTGAGCTGTGCGACTACGACCGTTGCCAGGTGTACCTGGGCGCGGGCGCGGAGTACGCGGCCATGGACAAGGCCGTCGCCGACAGCCGCGGCCAGGTTGTCACCTACGGCGGGGGGCTGGCGTCGACGGTGTACTCGGCGAACGCGGGAGGCGTGTCGGCCACCGCTCCCGAAGGCTTCGGCGCGGGCTCGCCCAACTACCCGTACCTCAAGGCCGGTCCGTACACGACGAGCGATCCCGATCCCTGGACGGTGAAGATCGCCCTCACCGACCTGGCCGCGCGCTTCGGCGCGGCCGGTCCCCTCGATGGCGCCCACGTGGCCCAGGCCGGACCGTCGGGCCGGGCCCTCAGCGTGAGCCTCGACGGCGCGGGCGGCCCCAAGCTCGTCGACGCCCACCAGTTCGCCTCCGGTCTTGGCCTCAAGTCGACGCTGTTCACCGTCCACGTCGAGCAGGCCGACGTCGCCCCGGCCGCGCCCGCGCCCGCCGACCTGATTCAGGTCCCGCCCGACCAGCTGGCCCCGCCTGCCCTCGAACCGCCGCCGCCCGTCGTCGACCCCGGCCCGCTCCCCACTGGCCCGGTTAAGGCCATCCTCCCCGGCGCCGGCCCAGACCGGTCCCGCTGGATCGCGTTCGCGATCCTGCTGATCCCCTGCTGGGCCCTGGCGGCGACCTACTACGGCTACGGCATGGTCCCCGCCGACGCCCGCCGCGCCATCGGCGGCGCCATCACCCGACTCCGCGCCGGCATTCCATTCTGGCGGTCCTAGACGTCGCTATACGCCGTCCACGACCGCCAGAACACTCAGCCCGGCGTGTTGATCGCCTGCGCCTCAGCCACGCGAACGGTCGTGGTCGCCGTTCGGGTGATTCCAGGTAGCGGGCCGCCGCCGGGGGCTCCTGCGACCGTGTAGTTCACGGCCCACACGACCTTCGCGGTGATCGTGTACGCGTCGCCGACGTGGTCCGGGCGCGGCGCCGACGATCGCGGGTACGTGTACTCGCAGCTGGTCTTGCGGGCAGCCCGAGGATCGATGGTCGCGTCCGGGGCGGTGCAGTGCACCGTGTGCCCGTCGCCCATGTCGAACGAGATCGCAGTCGCGCTCGCCGTGGCGGTCACGG